>JAVBYP010000177.1 GCA_030823965.1 Sideroxydans sp. | reverse complement strand
AAAGCGATCCACATCCAACAAAAAGGCGGCCTAGGCCGCCTTTTTTATCGCACAAAGTTTTTACGTCACTGGGGACGCTCGAACACCGCGATGGATTCGACATGTGATGTCTGCGGGAACATATTCATCACGCCAGCCGATTTCAAAACATAGCCTTTCGTATTCACCAGCACATCAGCATCACGCGCTAACGTGCCCGGATTACAACTCACATATACGATGCGACTGGGAGCAGTCTCTTCGCTGATGGATTTCACCAACTCGAATGCACCATCACGTGGCGGATCGATCAACCATTTATCGAACTTACCCATCCCCAGCAATACGCTCTCGGTAATCTCGAACAGATTCATCGAGCGAAACTCTGTGTTGGCACTCAAACCGTTGTATTCGGCACTCTGCAACGCACGACGTACTAAAGCATCACTGCCTTCGATGCCCATCACCTTGGCGCCACTGCGCGCGATAGGCAGCGTGAAGTTACCCAGACCGCAGAAGAAATCCGCGATACGTTCGCTCGCCTGTGGCTTCAACAGGCGCATGGCACGGCTGACCATCAAGCGATTCAAGTCGCTGTTCACTTGCGTGAACTCAGTGGGCGCGAATGGCATGGTGATACCGAACTCAGGCAGGCTATAACTTAAACGCGGCGCATCCAACGGATAGAACGGTTTGACCGTATCCACCCCACCCGTCTGCGTCCAAAACTGCACATGATGCTCATCAGCAAAGGCTCTGATGGCCGCTTCATCCGAGGGTGTCAGTGCGTCCATGATGCGCAGCACGAGCACCTCGACATCGTCACCCACCGCTACTTCGATCTGCGGCAGGATGTCGCGCTTGGTGAAGCGCTCGTTCAATTCTCCCAACAGGGGAAGTAAGATCGCGATCTTGGGCGTCAATATCTCGCAGTGCGGGATATCAGCGACGTACTTTCCATTGGTTTCGCGAAAACCCACCAGCGTCTTTTCCTTCTTCAACACATGTCGTACCGACAGGCGCGCACGCTGACGATACGCCCAAGGTTGTCCATAGATAGGGGCAAGCATCACTTCAGGTTTGACACGGCCGATGCGTTGCAGATTGTCCTCTAGCACACGCTGTTTGACCGCGACCTGAGCTTGTGGATCGAGATGCTGCATAGAACAGCCGCCGCACACACCGAAACTGGCGCATTTGGGTTGCACACGCATAAAAGACTGCTTCAGTATCTGACCGACCTTGGCTTGCTCGAAATTATTCTTCTTGCGATAAGTAGAGTAGGTGACGAGTTCGCGCGTGAGCGCACCTTCGATGAAGATGACTTTGCCATCGGCATGCGCGATACCGCGACCTTCGTGGTCGAGTGATTCAATGACGACGGTGTTATGTGTTTTTTGCATTTCGTTCCAACTTATTCAAGATGCATCCCATCTGGGTATGCGCCAAACCAAACCCTACCAACACGCCCGCCGTATTCGCCAGCATGTCGGCATATTCAAAATATCGGTAACCACTGAACCCTTGCAGCATCTCGATACCCGCACCCATGACCACGAATGCAAGTATCAAATACACCCGTGAGAATTTCTGCACGATCACCTGACAGAACCACAGCATGAGCATGGTGTAGGTGAGCGCATGTTCCAGCTTGTCCACGCCATCGAAATGGATCGGCTCAGGAGGATTCGGCATCAACGAGACATAAAAAACGACAGCGACCCACAACCACCCCAGGACCAACCATGTGTTGCGCAACATCTAAAGGCAGCCTCTAAAAATCCAAACTTCGTCGCAATACTGCGTTGCTCCCAAAAAATCACTCCTTACATATTCCATATATGCCACGTCGCGATTTTTTGCTCGCGCCTTGTCTTGCTTAGAATTTTGAATTTTTAGAAGCCGCCTAAGCTTTGTTCCAAGCCGCCAAGTATTCCGCCCAATGTGCTTCGGTGGATTTCCCTAATGTGCTGCGCACCAATTCAACCTCTTGTTCGTAGCGTGCCTTGGTGAACTGTCCGCGCATCAATTGGAAGCGTGCGAACACCAACCACGTGTTCACCACATCGGTCTCACAATAGTTGCGGATCTCAGCCAGCTTGCCTTGCTGATATGCATCCCATACCTTGCTGCCATCCATCCCCAGTTTGCCGGGGAAGCCGATGAGTTTCGCCAGTTCGTCCAACGGCGCGTTAGCGCGCCCTGTGTACATCGCCAGCAAATCCATCAAGTCCAGATGTCGCGAGTGGTAACGACTGATGTAGTTGTTCCACTTGAATTCCTTGTCATCCTCGCCCTGGTCCCAATAACGCGGCGATTGGATGCCATGGATCAACCCGCGATAGTGCAATACGGGCAGGTCGAATCCGCTTCCATTCCAACTCACGATCTGCGGCGTATATTTTTCGATTCCGTCGAAGAAGCGCTGGATGATGCTGCCCTCATCCTCACCCATCTCGCCCAACGACCACACCTTGAAGTTGTCACCTTCACGCAAGACACACGAGATAGCTGCGACACGTTGTAGATGGTGCGGTAGAAAGTCGCTACCCGTCTTCTGGCGGCGCATCTGGAATGCCAGTTCGGCGACCTCTACATCGCTCACTGCGCTGTCGAGTTCGTATAACGCACGTAAACCCGTGATGTCAGGGATGGTTTCGATGTCGAAGACAAGGGTCGGATTCATGGCGAAAAGGGTCTGGCTTTCAATGGGATGCGCATGATACCCGAGCCCCCCGCAAGTTCCTACATTCAGCGCTTGACGGACTGGCGAGGAAGGCAAAGAATCATCCCCGTTGCAGCGTCCTATCTAACCCATCTACCTACGGGAGAGACCATGAACAAGATCCTCAGCGCAATCCTACCCATCCTCGCCATCGTATTCAGCGCATCTGCAGTATCAGCTCCAGGTGAGTATTGGGAAGTGACCAACAAGATGGAAATGGAAGGTATGCCTTTCGCCATGCCCGGAATGACCCAAAAGGTCTGCGTACCCAAAGGTGGCGAGAACGATCCCAGCAAGACCACGGGTGATAAAGACTGCAAGATGACCGACATCAAGTCCTCGGGCAACAAAACGACTTGGAAGGCTCGTTGTGTGCGCGACGGAGAGGTGATGACGGGCGTCGGTGAACAGACCACAAGCGCAAAAGGCTACGAAGGCAAGATGCAGTTCTCCGGCAAGTCGCAAGGTGAGAACGTGAACATGAAAATGTCCTACAGCGGCAAACGAATCGGCGGAAGTTGTGACTCCGAAGAGATGATGAACAAGGTCAAATCACAAGCGTGCGACAAATCTCAATACGACACCACGGCTGCATGGATCAGTGGCGCTGATAACATCGTAGGTAAGAATGCGATGTGCGCAGATCAGCGCGCCCAACTTTGCGACAGGGTGCGTAAAGACACCCCCAAGGATGCGGATGCCTACAACGCATTACTTCTGCACGACCAACAGCTCTCGACTGGTGTATCTGTCGCAAAGGAATGCAAATTGGATATGGCAGCCACGACCAAGTCGATCTGCAAGAAGCTGAACGGAAAGAACTACAGTCAGCTTGCGAAACACTGCCCATCTGAGGCCAAGACCTATCGGGAAGTGCAACGCCGCAAAGATTGTGAAGGCCGCAGCTATACCGCAGAGACTCGCGCGGCCGATATCAAGAAATGTATGAGTGGTCAAAGCGACTCCTCTTATGAAGAAGATGAGGAACCCGCACCAAGCAAGGCCGGCAAATCGAGTAAACCTGCGACTGACAACTCCGCTCAAGAGATGTTGGAAAGTGCGAAGAAGCTCAAGGGCATGTTTAGTTTCTAAGTGCGCGCACTATTCTTGATCGGGCTGTGTTGCTGCTCCCTCATGGCGGGGGCGGCAACTCAGCCCGACCCGTTTCCGCAAGTCGCCCACGCCTATCTTGTCGAAGTGGATGGCACTATGTTGTGGGAGAAACAAACAGCCCAGAGACTTCCCCCCGCTAGCTTGACCAAATTGATGACCGCCCTGCTGGTGCTGGAGCAGAACCAACTGCAAGCCACGTCCAACATCAGCACAGCCGCCACGCGTGAGACGGGCTCTCGCCTTCACCTCAAATCGAATGAACGCTTCCTAGTGCAAGACCTACTTGCTGCAACACTGATGCAATCAGCTAACGATGCCTGTCATGCCTTAGCAGACCACGTTTCGGGGAGTGAAGCCGCTTTCGTGAAACTCATGAATCGTCGCGCACAGGAACTCGGCTTGAATGACACACACTTTCAGAACGCCTGCGGACACGACGCACCACAGCACCTATCTACCGCAGCGGACCTCACCCGCCTTGCACATGAGTTACTCAAACATCCCGAGGTCATCGCCTTCACCTCACAAGCTACGACCCGCATCACTTCATTAGAAGGAAAGTCGTACAAGGTATCCAACAAGAATGCCTTGATCGGTCGTTATCCAGGCGCGCTTGGCTTGAAGACGGGATACACACCCAATGCGGGTAAATGTCTGATCGCTTACGCCAAACGCAAAGACAAAGAAGTGTTGTTGGTGATTTTGCACGGGCAAGACCGCTGGTGGGACGCGGTGGACATACTCGACCTTGCTTTTGAGCATGCCAAACACACGCCCTGACTCAACGCTACACACTCTGATGTGGCTGGCGCTCGCCGTAGCTGTCAGCTACGCCAACGTGCTCACTGGCAGTTTTCAATTCGATGACTACAACGTCATCGTCAACGAAGGGCAGGTCCATAGTTGGGCGAGTTGGTATGCCGCTTTAGGCAACGGCATCCGCCCCTTGCTCAAACTGAGTTACACCGCGAACTGGACGATGGGTTTAGGGGTGCTTGGTTTCCATCTCACCAACCTCCTCATCCATCTGGCGAATGCGTATCTGGTGTATCGCCTGTCGCAACTCTTCGTACAACAGCAGTCACGCTCTGCCGCATTGCACCATGCCCCTCTGCTGGCCGCCCTGCTGTTCGCAGTGCATCCCATCCATACCGAAGCGGTGAGCTACATCAGCGGACGCTCTGCCTCGTTGATGACACTGTTCTATCTCGCCGCATTACTGAGCTATGTAGTCGGTCGCACACGACACGAACCGCTCTACACGTATGTCGTCACACCGCTCTTTTTTGCACTTGCCCTTGCAGTGAAAGAGACGGCCGTGACGTTGCCATTGGCACTACTGCTATGGGAAGTGAGTTGTGGCGGCAGATGGCGCTTTGCATTCAAACCCCAGTGGACGAGTTGGTTGCTACTTTTCATCGCTGCCGTGTTCTTCCTATCCAGCGACCACTACCTCTCGCAAATGGAGCGCAGCGCACAACTCAACGGACTACAAGGCAACCTCGCGACACAACTGACTGGCTTCATATATCTGTTGCAACAGTTCGTCTTGCCGCTATGGCAGAACATCGATCCTGACTTGCCACTTCTTCACGAGCTCTCAGAGGCGACATTCCCACTCACTATCACCATCGCGCTGCTCGGGCTGATGATCGCTTTTTTGCGTAGACGTCCATGGATCAGCTTTGCGCTCGGCTGGATGCTGCTGCACTTGATACCGCTCTACATCCTGTTACCGCGCATCGACATCGCCAACGAACGTCAACTCTACCTAGCCGCCTGGCCATTACTGCTCGCACTCGCGATCGAACTGACTTTGTTTTTGGATGGAAAGAGATGGCGACTCGTCGCAGCAGGATTACTCATCGCCTGCATCGCCCTCACCGTGTCGCGCAATCAGGTCTATCAGAGCGAGGTGACCCTTTGGGAAGACACCGTTGCGAAGTCGCCCAACAAAGCGCGAGCGCATAACAACTTGGGCTACGCCTATCTATTGGCACAGCGCAAAGAAGAAGCGCGACGGGAACTCACCGTCGCGCTTCAATTAGACCCACAGCTTTATCAAGCGCGTTACAACTTGCGCAGACTGGATGAGGAGCTTACTTCTTCACCTTGAGCAAACGCTTTTCCAGTGTCAGTCCTTTGACACGATCAAAACGATCGCCCATCGCACCACCGAGTTTATTCAGGCGGTCTTCAGGTAGTGGATGCGTCTTGAATAGCAGGGCGACACGATCGTCATCTTTCGCCGCATGTCCGATCAGTTGCAATACGCTCGGCAATCCATAAGCGTCGTAACCGGCACGCGTCGCCAGCACGACACCGATACGGTCCGCCTCGAACTCAGCATCCTTATCCAAACCTCGTGCGACGATCTCTGCCCCACTGCCGATGAGCTGTTGCACCTTGTCGTTACCACCCACTGATTTTGAAAGTGCCTTGCCACCAGCATCTACCAGCTTGCTCTGTTGCAATATCTTCAAGTGATGCTGACGGATGACGTGTCCGACCTCGTGCCCCAACACACCTGCCAGATCCGCTTCACTTTGGAAGGTGCGATACAAACCAAGCGTGATGAAGATGTAGCCGCCCGGTGCCGCGAAAGCATTCACGTCTTCCGATTGGATGACACCGAAATGCCAAGGTAAATCTGGACGTTCGCTCTGCGTAGCGATCCAGCGTCCGATACGGTTCACATATTTCTGCAACTTATCGTCTTTGACCAAAGGCGCAGCGCCCAGCAGATTGCCTGCG
>JAVBYP010000058.1 GCA_030823965.1 Sideroxydans sp. | reverse complement strand
GCGGAAGCTTGATTTCAGTTAGTCTTAGCATGCTCGCTATTCTAACGGGGACTTCAATAAATCCAAATTTAGTGTCGACATAACCTAAAGGTTAGTCTTCACTGAAACTACGTTTTCGTCGCAATACTGCGTTGCTCACAAAAAATTTCTCCTTGCATATTTCATATATGCCGCGTCGCAATTTTATGCTCGCGCCTTGTCTTGCTTAGAACTTTGAATTTCTAGAAGCCCCCGTAAACCGATGATGTCCGAGTTATCCTTGCGCAAGGTACAATCTGGGCGGAGGTTCATATGCGCATCGTTGGAAATAAAGACTGGAATCCGATCTCATCCTCGCCTGAGGAGGCATTGCTTCGTGGTGCGCGTCTGGATGCACAAAGTCGCTCGCTGGCGATTCCCGACTTTCAACCCAAAGGGGTGTTTCGTGGTGCGCGATCCATGTTTGATGCAATGGATGAAGAACGTGCAAACAAGATCAGGGAGTGGGTGAATGAACACGCCAGACCTGCATAGCCTGCTGCAAGCATTACAAACGAATGGCGTGAATTACATCTTGGTAGGTGGGCAGGCGGTCCGCCTGCATGGATTGAACAGAGCGACTGAGGATGTGGATTTGGTTGTTCCATTCGATACCGAAAATGGGGCGAGATTGATCCGCAGTCTGGAATTCCTTGAGTCATCGAAAGAACTTCAATCTTGGTGGTTTTCAAAAGAAGCCAATGCGGATGAGATCCAAAACATTCGTGTTGCGGACGAACTTGTGATCGACATTCTGTTTTCCGCAAATGGCGAGACCTACGAAACATTGAAACCCTATATCCGCAAGATCGAGATCGACGGTGTGACGATACCGACACTTGATATTGATGGTCTGTTAAAAACCAAGACGAGTCACCGCGAGAAAGATGCGATCGACCGTCTGTTCCTGTTAAAGATAAAGAATCCCTAAGCATGGCAAAAGCAAAAACGATCTATTCCTGTACCGAGTGCGGTGGGCAATCTCCCAAGTGGCAGGGCCAATGTCCGCATTGCGATGCTTGGAACACGCTGGTGGAATCGGTGGCGGAAGCGCTGCCTGCCGCAGGCAAGAACCGCTTTAGCGCCTTGGCGGCATCGGGCAAGCTACAGCAACTGGCCGAGGTGGAAGCGAGCGAAGTGTCGCGCACACCGACGGGCATCTCCGAGTTCGATCGTGTGTTGGGTGGAGGCTTGGTAGAGGGCGGCGTGGTGCTCATCGGCGGGGACCCCGGTATCGGCAAATCCACCTTGTTGCTACAAGCCTTGGCGCATCTCTCGCAATCGCAAAAAGTCCTCTACGTCAGCGGCGAGGAATCAGCGCAGCAGATCGCTTTGCGTGCCAAGCGCCTTTCGCTGGATGCGCGTTCGGTCAATCTGTTGCCCGAGATACAGCTAGAGAAGATCCAAGCCACCATCGCCAACGAGAGACCCGATGTCGTGGTCATCGACTCCATCCAGACCGTGTATTCAGAACAACTCACTTCCGCCCCAGGTTCCGTGGCACAGGTGCGCGAATGTGCAGCGCAACTCACGCGCTTGGCGAAGAGCAATGGCGTCACCATCATCCTCGTCGGTCACGTCACCAAAGAAGGGGCGCTGGCGGGGCCGCGCGTGTTGGAGCACATCGTCGATACCGTGCTGTATTTCGAAGGTGATACCCATTCCAGTTTCCGCCTCATCCGTGCGTTCAAGAACCGCTTCGGCGCGGTGAACGAGTTGGGCGTGTTTGCCATGACCGAAAAAGGTCTGCGCGAAGTGAGCAATCCATCCGCGCTGTTCTTGTCGCAGCACGGTGCGCAAGTGCCCGGCTCTTGCGTCATGGTCACACAAGAAGGCACGCGTCCACTGTTGGTCGAGATACAGGCACTGTTGGATGCGTCACATTCCCCCACGCCGCGCCGACTGTCATTAGGCTTGGAGCAGAATCGTTTGGCGATGTTGCTAGCCGTGTTGCACCGCCATGCAGGCATCGCCTGTTTCGATCAGGATGTCTTCATCAACGCGGTAGGCGGGGTGAAGATCACCGAACCGGGGGCCGACCTCGCCGTGTTGCTCGCCATCGTGTCGTCACTGCGCAGCAAACCCTTGCCAGAAAAGATGGTGGTGTTTGGCGAAGTGGGGCTGGCTGGCGAAGTGCGTCCCGTGCAACGTGGACAGGAACGTTTGAAAGAAGCTGCGAAATTAGGCTTCACTCATGCCATCATCCCCAAAGCCAATGCGCCTAAACATAAGATAGAAGGCATGACTATCATCGCGGTGGAACGGGTAGAAGAAGCTGTCGAGAAGATGCGTTAAAGGGAGAGAGAAGTGTCAACAACTGGGATCTATGGTGCATATCATTTGACCATTCGCCGCTGGAAGGTGGTCGAGGTCGAATTGAAAACTGGCGAAGTGTCCCGCCATCTGTGCGGACATGAGGTGTCGCAGGATGTGGGACGTGCCAGCAGCCCCATCAAGAGTTTTGATCGGGAAACGATGATGCTGACTACGCAAAGCGGCAGTCGCTACCAGTTGCATGGCTTGCCCGGCACCTCGAAATCGGCGGATAAGGCTTGGTACAACTGGTGCAAGAATAACAATGTGATCAAAGAGCTTGATGTGACACACGAATACCTAGATGTCAGCCAAGTATCGACGGTGGGTTTCGAAAAGCTCGTTCGCAATTCGGCAAGAAAAGAAGCAGAACAATAGATCGAAACGGGCTACTCTTTCCTACAGCAGAGTGGCTAATCGTTATTTCCGTTCGATCTTCTCGATCAGCCACTGCTTCTTTTCCCCTTGCTTGATTTCAAAGCGCACTGCATCACCAGCCTTTAGGCCTTTTGATAAGGGTTCGCGCAACGTGAACCACATGGTCATCGAAGGCCACTCCAACTCAGCAATGGGCTCATGCGCGATCTGCACCTTGCCGTCTTTGGCATTCACCGCCTTCAGCAAGCCTATGCCCACGTAAGTGGCGGCGGCTTGCTGCGTAGCTGCGTCGTGTTGATGCTCGTGCTCGTGTGATGCGGCGCGGGCTGCGGTGCCGGTCGCCAGCAGGGCTAAGATGAATGCGAGTGTCAGTGTATTCATGATGTTCTCCTTTCGGTTGTGGATCGTTTAAGTCGGTATTGCTGAATGAATGCGTAGATCGCTGGGATCACTAGCAGCGTGAGCACGGCCGAAGAGATCATGCCGCCGACCATGGGGGCGGCGATGCGGCGCATCACTTCCGAGCCGGTGCCGCTGCTCCACAGGATGGGCAGCAGGCCGGCCATGATGGCGACCACGGTCATCATCTTGGGGCGCACGCGTTCGACAGCACCTTCCATGATGGCGGCGTACAAGTCTTGAGCTGAGGGTTCGCGGCCGACCTCGGCGCACTTTGCCCGCACTTCCTGCCAAGCTTTCTCAAGATAGATCAGCATCACCACCCCCGTCTCCGCTGCCACACCAGCCAGCGCGATGAAGCCCACCGCCACTGCCACGCTCAAGTTGTAATCGAGCAGCCACAGCAGCCACACGCCGCCCACCAGCGCGAACGGTACTGACAGCATCACCACCAGCGATTCGGTGACGCGTTTGAAGTTGAGATACAGCAGCAGGAAGATCAGCAGCAACGTGATGGGGATCACGATCTTCATCTTGGCGATGGCGCGCTCCATGTATTCGAACTGCCCGCTCCAGGTGGCGTAGTAGCCGGGCGGGAACTTCACTTCCGCCGCCACCGCCTTGCGCGCCTCGTCCACATACGAGCCGATGTCGCGCTCGCGGATGTCCACGTAGATGTAGGCGGAGAGCAGGGCGTTCTCGGTGCGGATACTCGGCGCGCCCTTGCTGAGGCTCACCTTGGCAACTTGGCCGAGCGGGATCATCGCGCCGTCCATGGTCGTCACCAGCACCTCGCGCGCGATGCGTTCCGGCGTGTCACGCAGTTCGCGCGGATAACGCACGCTCACGCCGAAGCGTTCCAGTCCTTCCACCGTGGTGGTGACCATCTCGCCGCCGAGTGCGGTGGCGATGACATCCTGCAATTCGCCGACAGTCAGTCCGTAGCGCGCCAGCGCCAGCCGGTCGGGTTCGATGTCGAGATAGAAACCGCCGGTGATGCGCTCGGCGTAGGCGCTGGTCGTGCCCGGTATGTTTTTGACCACGGCCTCGATCTGCTTGGCGAGGCGCTCCATCTCGTCCAGGTTCTTGCCATACACCTTGATGCCGATGGGCGTGCGGATTCCGGTGGAGAGCATGTCGATGCGCGCCTTGATCGGCATGGTCCACGAGTTAGCCACACCGGGGAATTGCAGCGCCTTGTCCATCTCGGCGATCAGCTTGTCCGTGTCCATGCCGTCGCGCCATTCCTCCTGCGGCTTGAGGTTGATCACCGTCTCGAACATCTCCAGCGGCGCCGGGTCGGTGGCGGTCTGCGCGCGACCGGCCTTGCCATACACCGACGCGACCTCAGGGAAGCTCTTGATGATCTTGTTCTGTGTTTGCAGCAACTCGGCGGCCTTGGTCACCGACATGCCGGGCAACGCGGTGGGCATGTAGAACAACGTGCCTTCGTTGAGCGTCGGCATGAATTCGCTGCCTAGCTTCATGGCGGGATAGATGCTCAACAGCATCATCGCTGCAGCGACGGCGAGGGTGGTTTTTTTGTATTGCAGCACGGCGGCGATGAGCGGACGGTAGCCTGCGATGAGCCAGCGGTTGAGCGGGTTCGCTGATTCCGGTTTGATCTTGCCTTTGATGAACAGCAGCATCAGCACCGGCACTAGCGTCACCGAGAGGAGGGCGGCACCGGCCATGGCGAAGGTCTTGGTAAAGGCGAGTGGTGCGAACAAGCGACCTTCCTGCGCTTCCAGCGTGAACACCGGCAGGAAGGAGACGGTGATGATGAGCAGGGAGAAGAAGAGGGAGGGGCCGACTTCTTTGCATGCATTCAATATGGCATTGAAACGAGATTCATCACCTTCCATGCGTTCCAGATGTTTATGCGCATTCTCGATCATCACGATCGCCGCATCCACCATCGCCCCGATGGCGATGGCGATCCCGCCCAGACTCATGATGTTGGAATTCAGATTCAAAAAACGCATGGCGATGAAGGCGATCAGCACACCGATGGGCAGCATCACGATGGCGACCAGTGCGCTGCGCGCATGCATCAGGAACACCATGCACACCAGCGCCACGATCAATCCTTCTTCCAGCAGTGTCTTCTTCAAGGTGGAGATGGCGCGCTGGATCAACTCGGAGCGGTCGTACACGGTCTGGATGGTCACGCCTTCGGGCAGTCCGGGGGCGATCTCAGCGATCTTAGATTTTATGTTCTCGATCACCTCAAGCGCGTTCTGGCCGTAGCGCGCCATGGCGATGCCGGATACCACTTCGCCTTCACCATTCAATTCAGTCAGGCCACGTCGCTCGTCCGGCCCCAGTTCCACACGCGCGATGTCGCGCAGCAGCACCGGCGTGCCGCGCTCGGCTTTCACCACCAGATTCTCGATATCCGCTTTGCCGCGCAGGTAGCCGTGGCCGCGCACCATGTACTCGGTCTCGGCCATCTCCACCACACGCCCGCCGACATCGCGGTTTGAGTCGCGGATGACCTGCGACACTTTGCTCAACGGGATTCCGTAGGAACGTAGCTTCAGCGGGTCGACCGTCACCTGATATTGCTGCACGAAGCCGCCGATGGAAGCGACCTCGGCCACGCCGTGCGCTTTGGTGAGTTGATAGCGCACATACCAGTCCTGCATGGTGCGCAGTTCGGCGAGGTCGTGTTTGTCGCTGAGCACGGCGTATTGGTACACCCAGCCCACGCCGCTGGCGTCCGGCCCCAGTTGTGGCGAGACGCCTTGAGGCATGCGCCCAGCGATGCTGTTCAGATATTCCAGCACACGCGACCGCGCCCAGTAGATGTCGGTGCCGTCCTCGAAGATCACGTACACGAACGACGCACCGAAGAAGGAGAAGCCGCGTACCACTTTCGATTTCGGCACCGACAGCATGGCCGTGGTGAGCGGATAAGTGACCTGATCTTCCACCACCTGCGGTGCCTGTCCCGGATATTCGGTATAGACGATGACCTGCACGTCGGACAGGTCCGGCAGCGCGTCCAGCGGCGTCTTCACCAGCGCATAGATGCCCGCCAACGTGATGAACAGGGTGGCGAGCAATACCAGAAAACGATTGCGCGCAGACCAGTCGATTATGTTTGAGAGCATGTCAGTGTCCCTCGTGATGAGCTTGCAGCTTGGTGATGACCCATTCGCCCTGACCGCGTTCGACGATCTCGAAGCTGATGGCGCTGCCCGGTTTGATATTGGCCGCCAGCGATGGATTAGCCAGCGCGAAGTCCATGGTCATGCTTGGCCACTTGAGTGCAGGGATGGGGTCGTGGGTGATACTCAGCGTTCCGTCTGGGTTGATTGCTTCGAGGACACCTTGTGTCTGATGACCGACGGTCTTCTGCTGCGCTTGCGGTTTGGCTGGTACATCGCCCATGCCACCGAGCGCCGCCTTCAGGTTGCTCTCCGAATCGATGAGGAAGTTGGCGGCGGTGACGACCTGTTCACCTTCCGTGATGCCGTTCAACACTTCGACATAGTCATTACT
>JAVBYP010000281.1 GCA_030823965.1 Sideroxydans sp. | reverse complement strand
CGATGTAATCCCTGCCACGCCTTGAAACTGCTTGCGACCTCGTCAGCCTGCTTGGTCAACCCTGCATGCGTATCGAGCAAATCACGCTGCGAATCCGCTTTCAGCAACGATTGATGTGCGTGCTGGCCGTGGATGTCGAGCAGGAATTCCCCTGCCTCGCGCATCTGTTGTTGAGTGGCACTGCTGCCATTGATGAAGCCGCGCGAACGACCGCTGGCATCCAAAGTGCGGCGCAACAGACAAACACCCTCGTCGCCATCCAACTCTTGTTCTTTCAACCATGCTCTCAATGCAGGAGACGCAACGATGTCGAATTCGGCAGCGATGTCGGCACGCTCACAACCACTACGCACCATCCCCGCATCACCTCGTTCTCCCAAAGCTAACGACAGCGCGTCGATGAGGATGGATTTACCCGCGCCCGTCTCGCCGGTCAGCGCAGTGAAGCCGGAAGAGAAATCGAGTTCAAGGGATTCGACGATGACGAAGTCGCGGATGGAGAGGAACTTGAGCATGATATTTAATCAGGCAAGCGTCGCGAGCAGGGCAATATGCAAGGCGCCGCGCAACGAACGACGAGACATACCGAATTTGGTAGGCGAGGAGTGAGTGAGCACGCAACGCCGCAGATTGTCCGCGCAGTAGCTTGCATCACAAGGTTTGGTTCCAGAGCAGCTTTTCGCGCAGTGTATGGTAGTAACTATGCCCTTCTGGATGGAGCAGATACACAGGCTTCTCGAAACGAGTGACGATGATCTTGTCGTGCAACTCTAGATCGATATTAGTATGGCTGTCGTAACGCACGCAGATGTCGCCGGTACGGTGCATCAGCAACTCCAACACTGACGTTCCTTTGACCACGATAGGACGGTTACTCAAAGAATGCGGGCAGACTGGCACGAGCTGCAACACATCCAAGCTCGGATGCAATATAGAACCTCCGGCAGACATCGCGTAGGCAGTAGAACCAGTCGGCGTTGAGATGATGAGACCATCAGCACGCTGGTTGTAGAGATACTCACCATCGATGCGCACCTCGAATTCCACCATGCTGCTGATGTTGCTGCGATGCACCACGATCTCGTTGAATGCCAGCCCGCTATAGACCTCCGCACCGTCACGCATCACTTTGGCTTCAAGTAGCAGTCGTTGCTCAGTGATGAAGCGGCCATCCAACATATCGGATATCCCCGCCAACATCGTCCCCATCGTCAGATCAGTGAGGAACCCAAGTCGCCCTTTGTTCACCCCGACGATAGGCACGCCATGTGGCGCAAGCGTACGAGCGATGTTGAGCAAAGTGCCATCACCGCCGATGACGACTGCGAGATCGACCGTGCGAGCGATCTCATCCAAGCTCAGTGAGGTGAATCGGTGGCCTTTGATATGTTCAGCCGAGAGACCATCCACCACCACACTTACACCACGTTCAGCCAAGAAATCACCTAGCAAGAGCATGGGTGCAGCGACGTCAGCAGTCTTCTGCTTGCCGATGATGGCGATGGTTTGGAAGGGGAATTTCATAGGCCGCGATTAAACCATATCGGCCGACTACCCGCCATGTCAGGCGGGTACTTCTTCACGCACCCGATACCAAGCCGCATACAAAGCAGGTAGGAACAAACAGGTCAACAGGGTCGCGACCACCAAGCCCCCCATGATGGAAACTGCCATCGGCCCCCAGAACACCTGGCGTGTGAGCGGGATCATGGCGAGGATGGCGGCAGACGCGGTCAGCACGATGGGACGGAATCGGCGCACGGTGGAGCCGATGATGGCTTCCCACTGTGGCTTTCCGGCTTCCTCGTCCTGTCGTATCTGATCGACCAAGATGACGGAGTTACGCATGATCATCCCCGCCAGCGCGATGAATCCCAGATTCGCCACGAAACCGAATGGCACTTGGAACACCAGCAAGGCCATCGCCACCCCGATCAATCCGAGCGGCGCGGTGAGTAGCACGATCACAGTGCGGCTGAGACTCTGCAACTGGATCATCAGCAGTGTGATCACGCCCACCAGCATCAAAGGCATCACCGCCATGATGGCGGTCTCGCCCTTGGCGGACTCTTCGATACTGCCGCCCATCTCGACACGGTAGCCGCTAGGCAACTTGGCGCGCAGCTCATCGAACTGCACGTTCAGTTGTTTCGATACAGTGGCAGGCTGGACTGCGTCTGCCATGTCAGCACGCACGATCATGGTCGGCAGCCGGTTACGTCGCCAGATGATGCCCTCTTCCAATATCGGCACCAGCTTGGCGACCTGTGCCAATTGCACATGGCGTCCCCCTGCCAAAGGAATATCCAAGTCGGGTAGGCTGTTCAGGGAACGCGTGTCTAGCTCACCACTGCCGCGCCACACCACGTCGATCAACTGATCACCCTCACGATATTGCGTGAGCGCGATACCGTTCAACCAACCTTGTAACGCCTGCGCCACTTCTTGGCTGGATGTACCCAGTTGGCGCGCCCTATCCTGATCCACCTCGACACGCACACTCTTCACCTTTTCATTCCAGTCGAAGCTGACGTTCTGCAGATGCGGATCGGCGCGCATCGCTGTCGCCACCTCTCCCGCGATCTTGCGTAGCTCGGTCAGATCATTTCCCGACACTCGGAATTGCACCGGATAACCGATGGGAGGGCCGTTCTCCAAACGCACCACGCGCACTCTGATGTCGGCGAAATCCGCCCCGGCGAAGCGTTCTTCCAATCGACTCTTCAGATCGTCACGTGCCGCCAGATCCTTGGTGACGATGACGAACTGCCCGAAGTTATCCGCGAACAACTGCTGATCCAAGGACAGGAAGAAGCGTGGCGCTCCATTGCCTATGTAGGACGAGAAGGTATCCACAGCGGCATCACCTTGTATCAACTTTTCGATACGTTGCACCTCATGTGAAGTCGCTTTGATGGATGCCCCCTGCGGCAACCACACGTCCACCATCAACTCCAAACGGCTCGCTGAGGGGAAGAACTGCTTCTGCACGAATTTGCCGAATGCCACCATGGACAGCATGAAGACCAGTACCGTCGCAAAGATGACCTTCCAGCGATTGCGCAGACACCAAGTCAATATTTTGCGGAAAGCACGGTAGAACGGCGTGTCGTACACGTCCTCGCCATGCTTCTGTGCCTTGGCGATGAGTGCCTTAGCGTCGAGCAACTTGTAACCGATGTACGGCGTGAACACGACGGCGACCACCCAAGAAGTGAGCAACGCGATGGTGACCACTTGGAAGATGGAGATGGTGTATTCGCTCGCCGCCGACTTGGAGAATCCGACAGGCGTGAAAGCGATAGCGGTGATGAGCGTTCCCGTGAGCATGGGGAACGCCGTCGAAGTGTAGGCGTAAGTCGCCGCTTTGAAGCGATCCCAGCCCTGCTCCATCTTCACCACCATCATCTCGACCGCGATGATGGCATCGTCCACCAATAATCCCAGTGCGATGACCAATGCGCCGAGCGAGATGCGTTGCAAGTCGATGCCGAACACCTTCATCGCAAAGAAAGTGATGGCGAGCACCAGCGGGATGGACAGCGCCACCACCATGCCCGTACGCATCCCCAAACTGAGGAAGGAGACGGCCAATACGATGAGGATAGCCTCGGTAAGTGAACTCTCGAACAAGTGGATGGAACCGTGCACCACTTTCGGCTGATCCGCCACAGTATGGATATCCACACCGATAGGTAACTCAGCACCGATGCGTTTCATCTCGACACTCAAATTCTCACCGAGGCGTATCACGTCACCGCCCTTGTCCATCACCACGCCCAGCCCAATGGCGGGTTGGCCGCTTAGGCGCATCTGCGGGCTGGGTGGATCAGTCAGATCACGACTCACGCGGGCGATGTCACCCAAGCGAAAGTGTTGACCATTGACTAGCAGATCGGTGTTGCGCACACGCTCCACACTGTCGAACCCACCACTCACACGCATACGGATACGCGCGCTTTCCGTCTCGATGAATCCGGCTGGATTGATGGTGTTCTGCTTCTGCAAAGCATCCGCCACTTGTAGCGGTGTGATGCCCAGCGTCGCCATACGATTAGGCGCGACGTCGATGAATATCTTCTCGTCCTGCACGCCGATCAGTTCGACGCGTTTCACATCTTTGATACGGCGAAGGTCGAGTGCGATACGGTCCGCATAACGACGCAAGGACGCCAAGTCATATCCATCACCCGTCAGCGCGAAGATGTTGATCTGCACATCACCGAACTCGTCATTCGGGAACGGGCCCTGCACGCCTGCTGGCAAAGTGTGGTGGATGTCGTCCAGTTTCTTGCGAACCTGACGCCACGATTCGGGCACATCGGCTTTGGGCGTGTAGTCTTTGAGCATGACGAAGACCAAGGACTCACCCGGCTTGGAAGCGGAACGCAACACATCCACCCAAGGCGTCTCTTGTAGCTTCTTCTCGATGCGTTCGGTCAGCTCACGCTCGACCTCCTGCGCTGTCGCACCCGGCCACAGCGTACGCACCACCATCACCTTGAAAGTGAAGTTAGGATCTTCCGCACGCCCCAGATTGAGATAAGACAACACGCCTGCCACCGTCAATACGATGATGAGATACAGCACCATCTGCTGGTGCTTGAGTGCCCACTCGGAAAGGTTTGGCATCTTCATTTTGTGATGCCATGTTCTGCGACGATGACTTTGTCGCCTGCGGTGATCTTGTGCACGCCCGCACTGATGATGCGCTCACCTGCCGTGACACCGCTGCCGATCAAGGCACCATCGTCACGATAGGCCAAGACCTCGACCGCGCGCAGAGACACGCTGCGGTCTTGCGCCACGATCCACACCGCCGTCTTGTCGTTCTGCTGGAAGATGGCCGTCAACGGCACTTTGAATCCACCCGTCTTTTGCGCACCTCCTTTTCTGCTCTCGTTGATACGTACACGCGCAGTCATACCCAAAGCGATCTTGGCGTTGCTCGCATCGAACGACACACGAGCAGGATAGGTGCGACTGGCAGGATCCGCAGCGGGCGATATCTCGCGCACGTGAGCGGCGACGGTTTGCCCGCCATTGCCCGCCACGCCGAATTCGATCTGTGCGGGCATGCCGACCTTGATGGCAGCGAAACGTGATTCAGGGATGGCGATGGACACCTCGCGTTCACCATCTTGGGCGACACGCAGGACAGGCTGACCCGCACTCACCACCTGCCCCACTTCCGCTAAGGTAGCCGAGACCACGCCCGTGCGGTCAGACAGCAAGCTGGTGTAAGTCGCTTGGTTACGTGCCAACCCCGCTTGTGCGGCAGCGGCTTTCAATGCCGTCTCCTTCGCATCCAACGCGGATTGACTGACGAAACCCTTGTCGCGCAGTTCGCGGTAACGCTTCACCTCATCTTCTGCCAGTCGATACTGCGCATCAGCGGCGCTCTCTTGCAAGCCCGTGTCAGCCGCATCCAAACGCGCGAGCAACTCGCCTTTTTTGACCTTGGCACCCACATCCACGTTGCGAGCGATCAGCTTGCCGCCGATACGAAAGCCCAACACTGTCTCGTAACGCGCACGCACCTCACCGCTGTACACATTGCTTTGGTCTTCACCGACCTCACCCACCACGATGGTGGAAGCTGGACGCTCCACCTTGGCAGGGGGGGCAGATTCTTTACCGCATGCGACCAATAGAAGTGGCAATGCCAACACAAACAGACGGTGACTCATTTCTTTTTCTCCCCGGTCAGTAGACCGTTCAACAGCAGTTTCATGTGTGTCTTCAAATACGCTTCTGGATCTTGCTTGCCGCAGTCGCACGGGCCTAAGGAATAGCGCCAGATGGTGAACATCATCTGCGGTGCGAGAATGACATCGATAGCGGTCTCGACGTCCATCTCACGGAATTGTTTGGATGCGATACCGCGCTCAAGCACCGTACGTATCAAGCCGCGACCACGCACGATGACATTTTCGTAGTAGAACTGCGCCACGTCAGGGAAATTCCCCGACTCCGAGATCATCAGCTTGGTGATGCCCGCAAGATGGGTAGAACCGACCATCTCCCACCAGCGAAGCAACATCGCCTCAAGCAAGGCGCCGGCATCTCCTTTGAATTGCGAGAGCATCTCCTCGCCTTGATCGAGCGCAGGCAAAATGCCTTGTTGGATGACCGCCTTGAACAACTCTTCTTTGCTGGCGAAATACAGATAGAGCGTGCCTTTAGAAACGCCAGCCCGTGCAGCGACATCGTCTAATTTGGTCGCAGTGAAACCGCGCTCCACGAACAATTCAAGCGCAGCAGCCATCAACTCGGCTGGCCGCGCCTCTTTGCGCCGTTGACGGCTGGGGGATTCAGATATTTCGGTGGTATTCATTATTTACATTACTGACTGACCAGTCAGTAATGTAAATGGGAGGGATTACCTCTGTCAACCATATCGGCAAAATCGTTACATCACCACACTACTGCCGTGGCGCTCAGATAGAGATAGGCAGAGTGATAGAATCCGCGCCCATGTTGAATGACCGCGCACAGATACTTCTAAAGACCTTGGTTGAACGCTATATCAGCGATGGCCAACCGGTCGGTTCGCGTGCGTTGCAGCAGTTCTCGGGCTTGGAAGTCAGCCCCGCCACCATACGTAACGTGATGGCCGATCTGGAGGCGATGGGATTGGTCGCCAGC
>JAVBYP010000216.1 GCA_030823965.1 Sideroxydans sp. | reverse complement strand
CCTGGCACACCCCCCAGCAAGATGCCGCGCCCGCCGTTCAGTTTCTCCAGATATTTGGCGCCTTCCTGCACCGCCATACGCCCTGCCACTTCCGACATCGGTGTGAGCAAAGGCAATTCGCGCGAGGGTAGCTCTACCGTCTCATAGGCGATGCAGATCGCGCCGGAAGCCATGAGCGCTCTGGTCAGTTGCTCACTCGCTGCAAAATGGAAATAGGTGAAGATGACTTGGCCGTGCCTGATGCGCGGCCATTCCAGCGCTATAGGTTCTTTCACCTTCACGATCATGTCCGCCGCTTGCCACACCGCATCGGCATCGCTAGCGATCTGTGCACCGGCTGCCAGATATTGCGCATCGGTGAAGCCGCTGCCCAATCCGGCGCCTGTCTCTACGAACACCGTGTGTCCAGCAGCCACCAATGCTTCAGCACCTGCGGGAACCAGCGCGATGCGATTCTCGTTCGTTTTGATCTCTTTGGGGATTCCGATCTTCATATGCGGGTTCCTGATTGAAGTTGGTGCAATCTTACATTCCGATAGCGCATCCCGCACGCCCCTATACTCGTTTCTTCAGCGATACCGAAATCATGTCCTGCCTAGGGTCACAGGGATGCGCTGTCTACCGAACTGCCCCTCGAACTTTTCGAAGTGACCGGCCAATTTGGAACCGCAGTGCGGGCAACTGCCGTCATCCTTCACCTCGTAAGCACGTATCTCATACCAGTCACGCACGATCAGAGGTTTTTGGCACGAGGCACAGAAGGTCGTATCGCCTTCGATGTCATGCACGTTGCCGCAATAGACATGGTGCATACCCGCATCCAGCGCGATATGGCGGGCCAGTTCCAGCGTGGCGGGAGGCGTGGGAGGCGTGTCGATCATCTTGTGATCGGGATGGAATGCGGTGAAGTGCAAAGGCACATCCGGTCCCAACTCTTTGGCTATCCATTCGCTCATGCGGCGTATCTCCGCAACGGAATCGTTGTGACCGGGAATGATGAGCGTGGTCAGCTCGAACCACACTTTTGTCTCGTGTTTCAGATACACCAGCGTATCCAATATCGGCTGCAGGTGTGCGCCGGTCAGCTTGTAGTAGAAGTCTTCGGTGAATGCCTTCAAGTCCACGTTCGCCGCATCCATCTTGGCGAAGAAATCTCGGCGCGGTTGCTCGTGGATATACCCGGCCGTCACCGCCACAGTCTTGATGCCGCGCGCGTGGCAGGCGTCAGCCACGTCCATCGCATACTCGGCGAAGATCACTGGATCGTTGTAAGTGAAGGCCACGCTCTTGCACCCCAGCTCGAGCGCAGTATCGGCGATGACCTCCGGCGTGGCCTGATCGGCAAGTTTGTCGAAGCTGCGCGATTTGGAGATGTCCCAGTTCTGGCAGAACTTGCAAGTGAGGTTGCAGCCTGCCGTGCCGAAAGACAGGATGCTGCTACCCGGATAGAAATGATCGAGCGGCTTCTTTTCGATGGGATCGACGCAGAAGCCGGAGGAACGACCATAGGTGGTCAGCACCATGGTGTCATTCACGCGACCGCGCACGAAACAGGCGCCGCGCTGACCTTCGTGCAGCTTGCAATCACGCGGGCACAGATCGCACTGGATTCGACCATCGTCTAGAGGATGCCACCAGCGTGCGGGGTAACGTTCAGAATCACTGATCGGTTCATCCATGGTGTTTCCCCTCGCTCCATTTTTGCACGGTGTAACGCGACAATCTGATTTCGTCGGACCAGAATCCATCCGGTAGACCTGCTTTGTTCTTCAGATGCGCGATGAATGTTCGCGGGTCAGGTAGCTGTGCCCACACTTGCGGCAGAAAGGTCGCTCGATGCGCACCGTATTCAAGGATCACCCCATCCCGACTGGGATGCAGTTGTGCTAGGGCATCCGCTTCGTCGCGGAAGCTGATCGACTCTGACGCACTGAGCAGCGACACCTCGACCACCACCTCGGCGAACTCAGCTTTGCTGAGCGGTGGGAAACGCGGATCGCGCAAGGCCGCTGCGACGGCATTCTGACGCACATCATCAATGAGTGGGCGATGCGCTTCCAAGCTGCCGATGCAGCCGCGCAATTGACCGTGCAGCGTCAACGTGACGAAGGTCGCCCCCGGCTTTTCCAGCCAATCGCTACGCGGCAGCTCGTGCGAATCAAGACCGAGTACTTTGGCGATGGCCGCGCGAGCCATTTGCAACAATGTCTTTCCTTGATCAGTGTCGAGCATGTCGTTGCTCCTGAGTGAAGGCGAAGGCGCTATAGCCGACCACCCTGTCCTTGCTGCCTGCGGTATCGCCCGAGTTGCGCAGATCGAGCAGATGCGGCGTGAGGTGATGCTGGCGTGCCGCAATGATCAGACCGTTGATGGGCGTGCCGCCGCAGGCTTGCTCATGTGTCAATGGTTGATGCAACTTCAAGATGGAGCGCACCGTCTCGATATCCGCGAGTTGTGCGACAGCGTAAGGCAAAAAGTGTGAGAGATCGGAGCTGATGACGATCAACGTCTCGTCGCCGCCCCACACTGCTTCGAGCACCTCGGCCACCTCTTCCGGCGTCGCCATGCCGACAGCCAAGGGCAGCAAAGTGAAATCGTGCAACACGCTTTGCAGGAACGGCAATTGAACCTCCAGCGAATGTTCCAATTCGTGCGCCTGCGCACTGACGATGACTTGCGGCAAATGGGTGATGGCCTGCGCCGCTTCCGTGTCCAGCAAGACCCGCCCCAGCGGCGTATCGAAAGCCTCCACTCCGGACAACGCCAAACCGCGCACCGCGACACGATGCGTCGGCCCTAGCAACACCACGCGCCGGATACGCGCTGCGAAAGGGATGAGGGAGGCGTAAGCCGAGGCTGCGATGGCACCTGAATAGATATACCCGGCATGCGGCACGATCAGCGCCTTGGCAACCAGATCGTGAGGGCGCGCCTCGGCCAGCAATCGTTGCACATGCTGTGCAATCTGCACGGGTTCAGCGGGGTAGAACTGGCCTGCGACTGCGGGTGCGCGAACGGTAGTCATGACGATCTCCCTTCTGCGATGAATATGGTGACGAATGCTGGTGAATCAATAGGAAATCTGAATAGTCGGCAACAACGGCTTATCCGCCAATCACAAAGTGACGATTTTCAGTGCGGCAGCAACAGATAGATACCGAGACCCACCATCACCAGACCGCTGACGAACTTGAGCCAGCGTCCTTCCTTCTCTTGCAATCTGCGCTGGCTGAGCGTGATGATGCCGATAGCCAGAATGATCACGTCATCTAGCATATACGCCAGATCGTAAAGCAACAGATAGCCGTAGTAACTCAGACTATCCAGTTGGCGTAACGTCAGTATGCGCGTGAACAGCGCCGGGAAGCCTGATGTGCATAGTAGTTCGATGATCTGCACCAGCATGCCCAGCAGTACGGTGCCTATCAGCGCGGCGACCAAATCCTCTGCCTGCAGCACCTTGCGCATGCGCGCATAGATTCCGGGCTTGGCGCTGGTCGGGATGGACAGCGAAATTCCGCCACCAAGTCCGCGTGAATCCTTGAGGTTGAGCGCACCTGCCAACAGCGCCAGAGATGCGATGACGATCTCGGAGAGGCGCGAAAGACCGATCAGCAGGAACAGATTTAGCCACGCCGCCATGAACAGGAAATAGGCGATGCCTTGCACCAGTATGAAAGTACCGGCGATGGCGAACATGCGCGGCCGGTCGTTCAAGGGGGCCAGTAGCGAGATCATCAAGATCAGCACCCACATCGAACAGGGATTGAAACCGTCTAGCAATCCCATCGCCAACGTAAACAGCGGTAGGCCGATCTGGTCGAGCGATAGACTGTGGCCGAGAAAGTCGATAGCGAACGTCTCAGGCTGAGGTACAGGATGCGGTGTGTCAGGCCCGCAACTCAGTTTCTCTTCAATTGCGCAACCTGCTGCGGCGGATGTTGCTTGTCTGTCCTGCTCGCTTTTGCGCACGAGTGCGTCGCGGATGAGTTTGTCGGTTGAAGCTTCCTCGGAATAGCCAACGATGAATTTACCGCCGATAAGGAATGCTGGCACGCGCGGCTGCACGTCGTATTGGGTGGCGATCTGCTGCAAGCGTTCTAGTGCTGCATGCTCACTGCTCACATCGCGGATCACAATGCGCAACTCGCGCTTCTCCTGCTGCAGCCTATGCAGAAATTCTTCGGCTTGGGCGCAATGCGGACAGCCTTCACGCGCGAACACTTCGATGTCGGCGGGGGCAGGAATCTTATCCGCCGCGAGTGCGGCGCTGCCGAACAGCATACCCAGCAATAGAAACCATTGCCCGTTGCCAAGAAGTGTCTTGAAAAATGCCTTCATCATCGTCACCGGTCTGACCACGAATATCCTTTCAGGTACTGCCATCACGATGTTACTGCATCAGATGCTCAGCCGCTTACTCCCCTTTCACAGCTGCGACAGAGCGACCTTCCCATCGTTACCAAGTGACACCAAAAACATGAATTCACATACATCTTTGTCGACATAATCAAAATTACTTGCCACATTTTCGATTTATAGTGCTAGGATTCGCCTAGATTGTCGACAATCGGAGTGGGCAGATGCTGATCCAAGTTCCAGAACAAGGCACCCTTGCAGACGTTGCAGCGCATCGTCTGGCGCATAGCATCGTCACTGGCGAGCTGGCGCAGGGCCAGAAGCTGAACGAAGCCGAGTTGGCAGAACGCTTCGGTATGGGGCGCGGCCCACTGCGCGAAGCCCTGCGACATCTCGAAGGCATGCGCCTCGTCAAACGTATTCCCAATGCTGGCGCCCGTGTAGTGGTGCTAGATCGCAAGACTCTCTCTGATATCTATGGTGTACGCGAAGCATTGGAAGGCATGGCCTGCCGCCTCGCCGCCACGCAGATGACCGATGAAGAGATCGCCAAATTGAGCAAGCTGCTCGACAACCACGAAGAGCAGATCAAGAAAGTCGGCGGCAAAGTCTATTCACAAAGCGAGGGCGACCTCGATTTCCATTTCCAGATCGCACGCGGCAGCCGCAACCAGATGCTGATGGACATGCTCGGCAGCGAGCAATACCAACTCCTGCGCATGTGCCGTTATCGCACCAGCCGCAAAGCCGCCCGCACCAAACCAGCATTGCAACAACACCGCCAGATCGTCGCCGCATTGGAACAACGCGACGGCGAACTGGCCGAGCTACTCATGCGTCGCCACATCCACGGCGCATGGAAGAGCATCAGCGAAATGATCGATAAAGAAGAAGAGGAGTCTGCAGCATGAGCAATTCACCAGGCAACAAACTGCGCCAAGCAGTGAAAGACAATTCCCCACTACAAGTTGTCGGTGCCGTCACCGCCTACTGCGCCATCCTTGCGCAGAAGAGCGGCCATAAGGCGCTGTACCTTTCGGGTGGCGGCGTGGCAGCTTCTTCATTGGGCATCCCCGATCTCGGCATCACCACTTTGCATGACGTGTGCGAAGACACGCGCCGCATCACTGCTGCAAGTGATCTGCCGCTGCTGGTGGATGTGGACACAGGCTGGGGTGGCGCATTCAACATCGCGCGTGCGACCCGTGAAGTGGCGCAAGCGGGTGCGGCCGGTTTCCACATCGAAGACCAAGTGATGCAGAAGCGTTGCGGTCACCGTCCTAACAAAGCCATCGTGAGTCAGAGCGAGATGGTGGACCGCGTGAAGGCAGCGGTGGATGCGCGTGTGGACAGCAGCTTCGTCATCATGGCACGTACCGATGCGTTGGCGGTGGAAGGCATGCAGTCCGCCATCGACCGTGCGCAAGCCTGCGTGGAAGCCGGTGCGGACATGATCTTCCCCGAGGCGATGACCAAGCTAGAGCAATACAAAGAATTCACCAAGGCGGTGAACGTGCCTGTGTTGGCGAACATCACCGAGTTCGGTGCGACACCGTTATTCACCACACAAGAGTTGTCTGGTGTGGGCGTGCAGTTGGTGCTGTATCCCCTCTCCGCCTATCGCGCCATGAGCAAAGCGGCGCTGAACGTGTATCAACACATCCTCGCCGACGGCACACAGCAGAACGTGGTGCCCACGATGCAGACACGCATGGAGCTTTACGACTATCTCGGCTATCACGAGTTCGAGCAACAACTCGATCGCTTGTTCGCTGAAAAAGGAAGTGAATAAAACCTTGTCCACGAAAGACACGAAAAGCACGAACAAAAATCAAAATCAAAAAAGTTCAAGTGTTAGTGGTTGGTTTCTATTTCGTGCCTTTCGTGTTTTTCGTGGACCCATTTTTTGATTTTGAAATTCTTCAATTAGGGAGAGAACCATGGCAGAAGAAACGACATTACCGAAGCCCAAGAAATCTGTCGCACTATCCGGCACCGTCGCGGGCAACACGGCGGTGTGTACCGTCGGACGCACGGGCAACGACCTGCACTATCGCGGCTATGACATCCTCGACTTCGCCGAGAAGGCGGAGTTCGAAGAGATCGCTCACCTGCTGATCCACGGCACGCTACCGACTGCCGCTCAACTCAAAGCCTACAAGGCCAAGCTGAAGACATTGCGCGACCTACCCGCAGCGGTGAAGCAAGCACTGGAAGCACTGCCAGCCAACGCACACCCGATGGATGTGATGCGCACGGGTTGCTCGGTACTCGGCACGGTGGAACAAGAATC
>JAVBYP010000183.1 GCA_030823965.1 Sideroxydans sp. | reverse complement strand
GACATTCATGCCTATGTAGCCAGCCGCACCAGACAGGATGGCACCGATGGCGAAGCCGACTGCGGTCTGCCAACCGAGTGCGATGAGAATGACGAAGAACAGTGCAGCGCCCACCCAAGCGATGGTCACGTACTGTCGGTTCAGATAGGCAGTCGCGCCTTCCTGAATGGCAGCCGCGATGCTTTGCATCTTCTCGCTACCCGTTGATTTCCCCAGAATCCACTTGCTTGAAAATATCCCATACAAGATGGCAGCAACAGCGCACAACAAGGTGAACCACAAAGCTGATGACATTATTTCCTCCCCAAGTAAAAACCGCCCCTTGCGGAGCGGTGAACAAATATCAGATCTTGAATTCCTTTAGCTTTTTGGCTACAGCCACATTCTTTAGTTGGACATATTGTGGCAGTCCATCTTTGAACGTCGGGTAATCCTCTCCCTTGATGAGTGGCGAGAGATAAGTGCGGCATTTCTCCGTGATGCCGAAACCATCCGGTGTGATGAAGTTGCGCGGCATGAACTTCTCTACGTTGGCGACTTTTGACAACTGAGCCACGCCGACCTTCCATTTGTACGGCTTGTCGGAGAGACGCTCAACCGTTGGCATCACTGCGTTCTGTCCTTTGAGAGCCAGTTCGACTGCAGCCTTGCCCAGTGCATAAGCTTGATCGACGTCGGTCTTGGAGGCGATGTGACGTGCCGAGCGTTGCAAGTAATCCGCCACTGCCCAGTGGAACTTGTAGCCCAGCGCTTCTTTCACCATGTTGGCGACCACGGGCGCTGCACCGCCGAGTTGTGCGTGACCGAATGCATCACGTGTCCCTTGTTCTGCGAGGAACTTGCCATCTGGGTAGTGACAGCCTTCAGACACCACCACACTGCAATAGCCGTGCTTCTTCACCATGGCATCCACCTTGGCGATGAATTTCTTCTGATCGAATTCGATCTCAGGGAACAGGATGACGATAGGCAGTTCGCAATTCTTGTCCGAGGCTAGACCACCAGCCGCTGCGATCCATCCAGCGTGACGGCCCATCACTTCCACGACGAACACCTTGGTCGAAGTCTTGCACATCGACGCCACATCAAAGCTGGCTTCGCGCACGGACACGGCGACATACTTCGCTACGGAACCGAATCCAGGGCAGCAATCAGTAATGGGCAAGTCGTTATCAACTGTCTTAGGTACGTGGATAGCTTGTACTGGGTAGCCCATTTTTTCAGAGATCTGCGAGACTTTGAAGCAGGTGTCTGCCGAATCGCCGCCACCGTTATAGAAGAAGTAACCGATGTTGTGGGCTTTGAACACTTCGATCAGACGCTCGTATTCGCGCAGATTCTGTTCCAATGATTTGAGTTTGAAGCGGCAAGAGCCGAAGCCACCAGCAGGTGTGCTGCGCAATGCGGCGATGGATTTTGCGGAATCTTTGCTGGTGTCGATGAGGTCTTCAGTGAGTGCGCCGATGATGCCGTTGCGCCCTGCATAGACCTTACCGATCTTGTCTTTATGTTTGCGCGCTGTCTCGATGACGCCGCAGGCTGAGGCATTGATGACGGCGGTGACGCCACCAGATTGTGCGTAGAACGCGTTCTTTTTTGCCATGCTATGCTTACCCCGTAGTTAACTTAGAATGCTGTGCATATTACGCCAATTTTTTCAGTGATGTTAAGGTGGGAAGCATTTGATTTAAGTCAATTCCGTAGATGACGCGTTAGGCTAGGATGCGCGCCTTACAAAAATATAAGTTTCATGAGGAGAGTGATATGGCGATCGAATTGTTCAATGATGGCAAGCATCTCTGTCTGATGTTCGATGATCTGGTGGATGACTCTACTGGCGATGCTGTTCAGGCGAACCAGTTTCTCATCGTAGATAATGGACACGGTGCATTGTTGGATCCGGGTGGCAACATGACCTACAACGGTCTATTGATGTCGATGCATAGTTATTTCCCTCCAAAGAACCTTGAGTACATCCTTGCATCACATGCCGACCCAGACATCATCGCCTCGGTCAATAAATGGATGATTCATTCGGACTGCAAAGTCATGATCTCCAATCTGTGGGTGCGTTTCGTTCCGCACTTTTGCAGCGTTGGGAATGCAGAAGGAAGGATCGAGGGTATCCCAGATGCTGGGATGAATCTGCCTTTGGGGAAGTCGATCATCACAGCGATCCCAGCCCACTTCATGCACTCGGAGGGTAACTTCCAGTTCTACGACCCAGTGAGCAAGATATTGTTCACGGGCGACATGGGCGCTTCTATCGTGGCACATGATGCGGCGGATACGCCTGTGGAAGACTTTAAGTCACATATCCAATACATGGAAGGTTTTCACAAGCGGTACATGATCTCCAACAAGATATGCCGCTATTGGGTGAACATGGTGCGCACCTTGGATGTGGAGATGATCGTTCCACAGCATGGCCGCATGTTCAAAGGCAAGAAGATGGTGAACGAATTCTTGAACTGGATCGAGGCACTACCCTGTGGCGTCGATCTGATGACGCAGGATCAGTACAGAGTCCCTAAATGATGTGACGGAGCAGGCTATTCTCAGCCTGCTTTTATAGTGCATTCAGTCCTGCGGCGGCGACCTGACCGTCTTGCACCGAGCGTACTCCACTGATACCCAATCCGCCGATGACGATGTCATCGCGCACGAGAGGCACGCCGCCCTCGGCTGGGATGACGCCGGGTAGGGCAAGGTGTATCAATCTTCCACTGAGTACGGCGTCTTCCGAGGTCTTGGTTGGGCGTTGGAATGCTACCGCTGCATTCGCCTTCATGATGGCAGTCTCTACGCTGCCCCACTGTGTCTCATGGCTGCGTTGCAGATACAGCAGATGACCTCCGTCATCCACGACAGCGACCACCACCTTCCATCCATTCTTCTGCGCCTCGACTTCGGCAGCAGCGGCGATGCGCTTGGCATCTTCCAAGGTCAGGATGGGTTTGGTGGTCATGCTCAAGCTCCAAGCACTTGGAATACGCGGTCGCGAATCGCAGTGACATCACCGATGCCGGGAACGTGCACGACCTTGGGTGCATTTGCAGCTCCAGACTGTTGCCATGCCGAGTAATACTCGACCAAGGGCTGTGTCTGATCGTGATAGACGCTCAATCGTTTCACTACGGTATCTTCAGCATCGTCGGGACGTTGCACCAGATCTTCGCCAGTGATGTCATCTTTACCCTCGACTTTGGGTGGATTGAATATGACATGGTAGGTGCGGCCCGATGCAAGATGGACGCGACGACCACTCATACGCGTGACGATCTCTTTGTCAGCGACATCGATCTCGACTACGAAGTCGATCTTGATGCCTGCGTCCTTCATTGCTTGTGCTTGTGGGATGGTGCGCGGGAAGCCGTCGAACAAGAAACCATTGGCACAGTCTGCATCCTTGATACGTTCTTTCACAAGGTTGATGATGATCTCATCTGAGATCAAGCTACCAGCATCCATGACTTTCTTTGCCGCCACGCCGAGCGGGGTTCCGGCCTTGATCGCAGCGCGCAACATGTCGCCGGTGGATATCTGCGGGATATTGAATTTATCTTTGATGTAATTGGCCTGAGTGCCTTTGCCTGCACCGGGTGCACCTAGCAGTATTATTCTCATGTTCACTCCTCGGAAAGTAGTTTGAATAGGTGTCTTGCGGATCGCAGGTCTTGTTCTGTATCGACGCCGCTCGGCGGCGCTTCAGGTGTGATCGTAACGCCGATCTTGTAGCCATGATACAGCGCGCGCAGTTGTTCTAGTGATTCCACTTGTTCTAGCGGTGCGGGTGTGAGTTCGCCGAACTCGCGTAGGAAGCTCGCGCGGTAGGCATAGATGCCGATATGGCGCAGGACATTGACGCTCAGTGGCAGTGGCTGATTCGCAGCATAGGCGTCACGCGGCCACGGGATCGGCGCACGACTGAAGTAGAGCGCGTTGCCATCCTTGTCCAAGACTGCCTTCACGATGTTCGGATTGCGCATGGAGGCTTCGTCATGGATGGGATGACAAGCTGTGGCGATAGCACACTCTGGATGCTCATGCAGATGTTGGGCGACGGCGCGGATGAGTGTGGGTGGGATGAGCGGCTCATCTCCTTGCACATTGACCACGATCGTGTCGTCAGCCCAAGCTTGTTGTGCAGCGACTTCCGCGATGCGGTCCGTGCCGCTGGTGTGATCGATACGCGTCATACAGGCATCGAAATCGTTCAGCTTCGCTGCGTCGATGATGGGCTGATGGTCAGTGGCGATGACGATCTGCGCAGCTCCGCTTTGCGCAGCTTGCTCAGCCACGCGGATGACCATCGGTTTTCCACCGATATCTAACAGAGGTTTACCAGGCAGTCGCGTGGAAGCGAAGCGGGCGGGAATGACGACCTTGAATTGCAACATAGTGGGTGTCGCGTATCAGAGCTTCTCTACTTCTTCAGGAGACATGGCACGCGCCTCATCAGCCAACATCACGGGGATGTCATCCTGTATCGGATAGGCCAAGCGGTCCGCCTTGCAGATCAATTCCTGTTCGGCCTTGCGATAGATCAGAGGAGATTTGCACAGTGGGCAAACGAGGATATCTAACAGTTTGGCGTCCATTATCGGGTGACCTTTTTGATGATGAGTTGGGCAAGAGCCGGATCGACTTGCGCATCCACGCGCAATACCCAGTGTTTCTCGGTGGCGAACGCGGCGCATTTTACCGCATCTTTTTCCGTCATGAGTATGGCATCCACATCATCGAAAGCGAGGTCTGCAGCGGTGAAGTCATGATGGTCAGCGAAAGCGTGCGTCGTGCACTGCAAGCCGAGTTGGTTCAGGTGATCGAAGAACCGTCGAGGGTGGCCGATGCCTGCGATGGCTTGTAGTCGTTGTCCAGCCAATTCATTCGCGGGAACGACGATCTCTGGATTCAAGAGGTTGTAGAACAGAGTGCCTTGCAGAGTCATGGTGAATTCGTTCGCCTGTGTTTTGCCGCCATTCACCACGATGGCGTCGACCTCGTGCAAGCGTGACATTGGCTCGCGTAGTGGTCCTGCGGGGAGCAACAAGCCATTGCCGAAACGTCTTGCACCGTCGATGACGACGATCTCGGCATCGCGATGCAAGCGATAGTGTTGCAATCCGTCGTCGCTTAAGAGGATGTCGCATTCGGGGTGAGCCAAGAGCAAGGCGGATGCGACAGCGGGGCGGTCACGTCCTATCCACACTGGACACAGTTTGCGTTGTGCCATCAACAAAGGTTCATCACCGACCTCTTCTGAGGAGTCATCTGCAGTAACACAACGAGGAGTTGCATTCTTATTGCCAGATTTACGATATCCACGGCTGATGATGCCGGGATGCCAGCCTTCTGCGATAAGTTGCTCCGCCAACCACAATGTCAGCGGAGTCTTGCCGGTGCCTCCGACACTGATGTTGCCGACGATGACGATGGGTACGTGGAACTTGGGCGAGGCGAATAGGCCGGTGCGATAAAGAAAGCGGCGCATCGCTACGAGTGTGCGAAAGATCTGGCTGATGGGGTAGAGCAACAAATGAAGCGGCGAGATGCGGTACCAATGATGTTGCAGCCGCTCCATGTCGTGGAATTACTTTGTCTGGCTCTGTGTGGTGAAAGTGATGCGACCGAAACCGGCGACACGGGCAGATTCCATGACATTGATCACCGACTGATGCAGTGCTTTTGCATCTGCACTGATGACGATGGTCGGGTCGGTCTGGTCGCCTGCTGCCTTCTTCAAAGCCAAGGCGAAGTCGTTCACGTCTTTAAAGGAGGCGCGAGTGCCATTGATGGCGAAGTGTTCAGAGGCATCCACGGCCACATTGATGGGTTTACTGACGGGCACCTTGCTATCTTCGCCAGAAGCTTGCGGCAGATTGATCTGCAACTCAGAGAACTTGCCGTAGCTGGTGGTGACCATCAAGAAGATGAGCACCACCAGCAAGACGTCGATCATAGGGATCAGATTGATCTCGGGTTCTTCACGGTGGCTTCCGCGACGGAAATTCATTTACTTACGCTCTCCGTGTACGACCTCCACCAACTTGATCGCTTGTTGTTCCATCTCGATGGTGAAACTATCTACAGAAGCGCGGAAGTGGCGGTAGGCGATCATGCTAGGTACAGCCACGATCAAGCCGAATGCTGTGTTGTACAGAGCGACGGAGATGCCGTGCGCCAGTTCGGCGGGGGCTGCACCGCCTGCATTCTGTGCGCCGAAGATCTCGATCATGCCGACCACGGTGCCGAACAGGCCGAGCAGCGGGCTGATGGATGCGATGGTGCCGAGGGTGGTCAAGAAACGCTCCATGTCGTGAGTTGCGGCACGACCAGCTTCTTCTATGGATTCCTTCATCACCTGAGGTTGGCTCTTGATGTTCTTCAAGCCGGCAGCGAACACCTTACCTAGTGGCGAGCCAGCACTTAATTTGGTGAGCATCGCAGTGCTCACGCCCTTGGTCTTGAGTTCATTGACGACTTCATCCAACAACTTTGGGGGGATGATGTTCTTGCTACGAAGATAGATCGCACGTTCGACGATGAGTGTGACGGCGATGAGAGAGGCGATGATGAGTAACCAGATGGGCCAGCCGGCCGCTTCGATGAGAGTGAACACGCAACGTCTCCAAAAATATGCAGAAAATCTG
>JAVBYP010000266.1 GCA_030823965.1 Sideroxydans sp. | reverse complement strand
TGGGATGCACATTTCTCGGTTGGAAGCGAATGAAGTATCGGCTTCAGAAGTTGCTGCCCACGTAGAAAAATTGAAACAGAACCAACACGAGACTTTTGAGACCCGCCATCGTCACAAGGATGGCCGTATGATCGATGTCGAGATTTCTGCATCCTATGAGCCGACTTCAGGAAACTTTGTCACATTTTGTCGCAACATTAGTGATCGCAAGGCCGCCGAAAAACAAATCACTAATCTTGCGTTTTATGACCCCCTGACCGCCCTACCGAATCGTCGCTTGTTGCAAGACCGGATGAGCCAAGCAGTCGCCTACAATCGCCGTTACCAAAAGAACAGCGCCCTGTTGTTCATCGACCTTGATGACTTCAAGTCGATCAATGATACGTTGGGGCACGAGATTGGCGATCAGTTGTTGCAGCAGGCTGCCCAGCGCTTGCAGTCATGCATGCGCGCCGGAGACACAATCGCCCGCTCCGGCGGAGATGAGTTTGTGGCAGTTCTCCAAGATCTTGGGACCGAGAGTTCTGAAGCTGCCGCACAAGCCGGTGCGGCGGGTTACAAGATACTTGATGTTCTCAGTCAGCCATATCATGTTAGCGGGCATGTGTGCTTAAGCTCATCTAGCATTGGGATTGCAGTGTTTGGTACAAGTCAGAATGTATTGGGTGATCTACTAAAACAGGCTGATATCGCGATGTATGAGGCCAAGAAATCTGGAGGGCATTGCTTGCGCTTCTTTGAGCCGGAGATGCAGGCTTCCATAGATTCACATGTTGCCCTTGAGCGTGCCTTACAGACCGCCTTGGATCAGAAGGAGTTTCAACTTTACTTCCAAGTACAAGTCGGCAGGAATAATAATCCGGTCGGAGCGGAAGCACTCATCCGCTGGAACAATCCCGAGCGCGGTCTTGTTTCTCCTGCCCAATTTATTCCAATGGCAGAAACCTCTGAACAGATCGTGAAAATCGGCACTTGGGTACTTGAGTCAGCTTGTGAACAACTAAAGGCATGGCAGAAAGATGCAATAGCATGCGAATTCACTCTAGCAATAAATGTCAGTGCTAAGCAGTTCCGCCAGACAGACTTCGTTCCATTGGTCAGAGATGCGATTGCACGCCATCAAGTCGACCCCAGACTACTCAAGCTTGAGCTTACCGAAAGCGTGTTGCTAGAAGACATCGACTCATCAATTCGCTCAATGGAAGAACTCAAAATGATTGGCGTCCAGCTCTCACTGGATGATTTCGGGACGGGCTATTCTTCTTTGCAGTATTTAAAGCATTTACCGATTGATCAGATCAAGATCGACCAATCATTTGTTCGCGATATCGTCAAAAGTGGGAGTGACAAAGCCATCGTCCGCACGATTGTTGCTCTGGCAAAGAACCTGAATCTTGAAGCGATTGCCGAAGGTGTGGAAACCGAGGAGCAACGTCAGTCGCTACTAAACAAAGGCTGCGTGTACTTTCAGGGATATCTGTTCGGCAAACCTATGCCTATCGAAAATTTCGAATCGGCTGTGTTGTGTGGAATCCCTAGAAGCTAATCACGGGCGCTCTTTAGTTTTCTCTAAATGATGTCTCTTACCTGTAAATTTATATATCGAATCATCTGTGACCTCAGAAATGATCGGGTTTCTAACACCTCTCGAACTCAGTCGTGCTAAACAATTAATCCTCGCCATATATACTTGCCAGACAACGTTGTCAAAATCGCGAAATAGGCTCGGGTTGGCGAAGTCGTGCAAAGTTAGATTCACGCAGAGTTAGAGCCTCCTCTTTTTCGGATCTATATGCTAGAGGTCCAACATAAGCGTATGATTGTCCGAAGCGATGAGTCCATTCATGAAGGGTGGCTATTGGATGTATCGCCTGAGCAAGACAGCGAAAAGGGGTGGTGTCTATGAATCCATCACGCAGAAATGCACTTAAGCAGATATCCGCACTTGCACTCATTCCATTTAGTGATGTACTCGCAATGGATAGCCTTCAAGTCATCCGCATCAATATTCCTGGGCCGCGATCGTTGCCCTTTGTCCCAATCGAGCTGATTCCGATTTTAGGTCTCGATCGAAACTCAAACTTTCAATTGATCATCCGCTATTTCCCCAGCGGGGTGCGTGCGCTAGAAGACATGTTGGCGGGCAATGCCGATTTCTCTGCGCAGGGCTTTACGGTACTTCATGCATTTCACAAAAAAGGCAACAAGGTACAGGCTCTGGCTCCTCTAAGCGGGAAATCAATGCCTTTTGGCATTGTGGTGAGGCGTGACCTGCGGCAGCAGGTAAAAAGTATTTCCGACCTCAAGGGGCGATCAATCGGCATTTCCACTGGAAACCCCACAAGTAAAACTTACACGCAACAAGTATTGGAGGTGTTCCTTAAGGCGAATGGGGTTCAACCAGATGAGATTCGCCTAGTGCCAACGGCTCAAAACTGGGATGGCCAAATTGGCGCCCTAAGTAGCAAGGCAGTAGATGCTGTGTATTGCGAAGAACCCTTTATGAGCGGCTTGGTTAGAAGCAATGCGGGATTCCTGCTCAACGACCTCTCTACCCCTAAGTTCATGGCGATGATTCCAGGTGCAGGACATCTCCGCGCCTCTCTGACCACCTCCGCCGAAAACCTGGCTCAGAAACCACAATTATCTGAAGCGATGGTGCACATGCTAGGACAGTCACTGTCATGGATGAAAAAGGTCGGCCCCAAGGAGTTGGTGTCTCACCTTAACATTGAAAACGAACAGGAAAGAATTGAACTACTCAGAGTGATGCGAAAACTACCTGACATGTATGCTAGTGATGCGCGTTTCTCGATACAGCAGATTGCTGCCACCGATAGATTCATGCGGGAAGTCGGAATCCTGACTGATACCAACTTCGATATCAACACGCTGATCTCCAGCAAATACGTAGGAGTTAAGCCATAGTTCGCGTGATCTCAAAACGGATTTCCAATTTCTTGAGTGGGCGCGGCACCCTGCTCGGACAGGCTAGGTCACGTCTGTTACTGGTAGGAATTATTGCCTCCTCCGCTATCTCGCTGGTAGCCATTAATAACTACAACAACCAATTTGACAATGAAGCTCAACAGAAGAGAACTGCGAATCACCAGTATTATGAAAAGATACTCCCCCAAATAGAAGCGCGTTGGAAGGGTGAGGCTGAACAAGTAAAAGCGCGCATCGAGTTCTCGCGCATCCTCGAGGATGTGGATGGGATACGTTGGAAGAAGCTAGAAGCGTTCCTCAACGCCCAATCTGAATTTACCCATTTCTCGAACATACTGATCGCGCGCAAAGATGGACGTTTGCTTTTCCAATATGGACAAGAAGCACATAAACTCAACTTCTCTCTGACTCAGGACTATTCGGGTTGGCATTATTCTCAAGATGCGCGCGAACTTTACCGTGTATATAGCGTTCCCATCTGGATGGGGATCGATGGGCAAGCAACCTTGATATTGCTCAAGACGATCAACAATGCTGAACTTCGACTATTGGCAGCACCAGAAACTCACACCCACTTATTTTTCAATAACCATCTATTAGCTAGTTCGGACGGGAATAGACAATCTCAAATAGTCCTAGGGGAAAAGGAGATTGGCATGTCCAATGGCTTGATGATGCTACAGTCAGAGCTCACTTGGCCGGGTGAAGGTCTGCAACCAACATTAGTAGTGCAGCGCGAACTCCATATCGCATATCCACTGAAGCAATTCTTGCTACGCCCACTTTTTGCGATATTGATCATAATCGCGCTAATCTGGGTTGGTCTCGGTCGCTGGCTTACCAACACTATCAAACGGCTTGAAAAGCTTGAAATGGGAGCAGAAGAATATTCCATGAACGGCCAATCTGCTACGGCCACCCCTTTTTTCAAGCAAGCTTTAGCTCAACCTGACGAGATTGCTGACCTCGCATCAACGATGGAAATTTTGATGAACAAGGTGGAAGAACGGAGTCATGAGCAGGAAATATATCTTGAAACACTTTCTATGCTTGAAGAGGCCGTTCTAGAAATCAACTGCGACGGAATTCTTATGCGCGCCAGTCCCGGCTGGAACAAGTTGGCCCATAGCGACGACACCATCGGCAAGCGCTTCGATAGTTTTTTACACAGCGAAGACCGGGAATTGATGCAGGAGCAGTGTTTGGTGCTGTCCGGCGGCGAGAAACAATATCTTGTCCTACGTTTACGTCTGTCCGAGGAAAGCTCAAACCATTCGACTTGGTTGGAGTCAAAATTCATTTGCATATATGACAATGCCGGCAAGGTGGCTGGACTGCGCGGCGTACTGCGTGACATCACTCAAACCTATCTGCACGAAAAGCAGATCACTCATATGGCATTGCATGATGCGCTCACCGGCCTACCCAACCGAATACTCCTAGAAGATCGCATCGGCATCTCATTGCGTCAGGCAGCACGAGCCAAGACAAAAGTAGGTATCTGCTTTATCGATTTGGACCATTTCAAAAATGTCAACGACACTCTGGGCCACAAATCTGGCGACAAGATCCTGCTGACATTCGCCGAACGTCTTGGTCTCCTTTTGCGTGAAGGAGATACCGTTGCTCGGTGGGGTGGTGATGAATTTGTGATCTTGCTACCGGATATGAAGTCTGAACAAGACATCCGTGATGTAGCAAGAAAGATGAGCGACCATGTCATCAACCCACTACAAATCGAAGACGCCGAAATGGCCATGACCTTCAGTATGGGGGTGGCAATATACCCAGATGACGGCGAAGACATGGAGTCACTCTTTTCCCAAGCAGATCGCGCAATGTTCTACGCAAAAGCGCAGGGCCGCAACCAGACATGCTTCTTTAGAGATATGACAGCCAAAGGAATTGGCAAAAAGGAGTTGTATATCCAAAATCGTCTCGCCACCGCGATTAACTCAAACAAAATCCAGGCTTGGCTTCAACCTGTGATGGATGCTGTGTCAGGGTGTTGCTCTGGTGTCGAAGTCCTAGCCCGTTGGCATGATGAAGATCACGGTTGGATCAGCCCCGCAACCTTCATTCCAATGGCTGAGAATCTCGGCCTGATTCAAGAACTCGGCCAACAGATTCTGCTTTCTAGCCTTGCCTCTGCTCGGCAATTGATGAATGAAGGGCGAGAATTCACGGTTGCAATCAATGTATCCAAACGACAGTTATTCACCCCCTACTTCACCCAAAGACTTAACGAAGAAGTTACAAGACAAGGAATCAACCCACAACTGATCATTCTCGAAGTTACAGAGAGCATTGCGATGCTGGATGTGGAGCATGCCGCAGATCGAGTAAAGGAGATCAGACAGGCTGGATTCCAGATTGCACTAGACGATTTCGGCACTGGCTATTCTTCACTGTCGCAACTTCATGAGATGCAGGTGGATGAGCTCAAGATAGATATCTCCTTTGTCCGTCGTTTGAATGAACCCAACGGATTATCGATGACACAGGCAATCATCAATCTTGCACAAGCTCTTGGCTTGAAAACTGTTGCAGAAGGCGTCGAAACTGCAGATGCCTCCAGAAAACTGAGGGAAATGGGGGTAAACAAATTACAGGGATATTTCTTTGGAAAACCCATGCCCGTGAATGAATTCAGACAATGGATGGCTAGTCAAAACTAAAGACTCTCATGGGTCCAGATACTCACTACCTAAAGGTATCCTCAGAACTAGCTTGCTCCAAACTGGGCGCTGAAAAGTTTGCTACTGGATTGCCACACTCACCTTGTTTTTACCGCTTTGCTTTGAATCATAGAGTGCTTTATCAGCATGGTTTAGTAGATCATCAATGTTTTCTTCTTTGTCACAAAGGGTCGCAACACCAATTGAAACTGTAAAATCGATGGGGCTACCTTGATCAACTGTTACTTTGACACTCGCAAGCGCCGTTCTTATACGTTCCGCCACCTCCACAGCTTCTTCTTTGGGAGTTTCGGGTAACAGAATGGCGAATTCCTCCCCTCCGATCCTTCCTAGAGTATCTACTCTGCGCAGCATCTGGACACAAACCTCAACAAGCTTGATCAACACAGCGTCGCCAGACTTGTGTCCACGACTGTCGTTGATATGCTTGAAGTTATCAACATCCAACATGACTATCGACAGATCTTTGTCGTAACGTTTTGCACGAATAAGCTCCGCCTCGGCTATTTCCATGAAATGACCACGATTGTTCGCTAGGGTTAGGAAATCAATATTGGCCTTATGGGCCAAAGTTGCTTCTAGCGAATTGCGCTCTGTCACAAGCGAATTGAAGCAAGCGATAAGCTGTCCGATCTCATCATTCCTTGTTACTGGAAGATGCACCATATGCGCCTTGTTCTCTGTCATCCTAGTTATTTGAAAAGACGCCTCATATAGTGGGCTCATCGACCGTTTGATCACGAACCAGATCAAAACGCCTACAAGAATCGTCACAACTGAAGCGATCGAGTAGGCCATTTTCTCCATGTGCACGATTGGTGCAAATGCGATTTTAGTAGGAACACCGACCCTAACCACCCAGCCTGCCGTGGGTATACTTTTAGCTGAAGCAAAAAGTTCGACACCTCGTAAGTTCTTCGTAACACCAGACCCTTCGTATCCATCGAGGAAGCGATCAATCAGGGGGTTTGTACCTATGGGAGGGGCCGGAGTGAGTATTCGTTCTGGGTCGGT
>JAVBYP010000130.1 GCA_030823965.1 Sideroxydans sp. | reverse complement strand
GAACGGCGCACTCTCCTCACCGTAGGCGGATGTCCCCAGATCGGATTGCTCGGCCTGTGCCAGCTCGGCGATGGCATTCACCGCCGCCAACTTCATTGCCTCGTTGATAGAGGAAGCACCGACATCCAGCGCGCCACGGAAGATGTAAGGGAAACACAAGGCGTTGTTCACTTGATTGGGATAGTCTGAACGCCCCGTAGCGAGGATGGCATCGGGACGCGCAGCCTTCGCCTCTTCAGGCATGATCTCTGGCGTCGGGTTCGCCAACGCAAAGATTAGCGGACGGACTGCCATCTGCTTCACCATCTCAGGCTTCAGCACATCGCCCGCAGACAGACCGAGGAACACATCCGCATTCGCAATGACATCACCCAAAGTGCGCGCCTTGGTATCTTTGGCATAGCGCGCCTTGTTGTCGTCCATCTCATCAACGCGCCCGGTGTACACCACGCCCTTGATGTCGGTGACGATGATGTTCTCCATCCTCACACCCAGCGTGACCAACATATCCAGACAAGCCAATGCCGCCGCACCTGCACCACTCGCCACCAACTTGACGTCTTCTATCTTCTTGCCGACCACCTTCAACCCGTTCAGCAAGGCCGCGCCAACGATGATGGAAGTGCCATGTTGATCGTCGTGAAAGACGGGGATGTGCATGCGCTCACGTAGCTTGCGCTCGATGTAGAAACACTCAGGGGCTTTGATGTCTTCCAGATTGATGCCGCCGAAGGTCGGCTCTAGGGCTGCGATGATGTCCACTAACTTGTCGGGGTCGTTCTCGGCGATCTCGATATCGAACACATCGATGCCTGCGAACTTCTTGAACAACACCCCTTTGCCTTCCATCACTGGCTTGGCTGCCAGCGGCCCGATGTTGCCTAGTCCCAACACTGCGGTGCCGTTGCTGATGACCGCCACCAGATTGCCGCGTGCCGTCATGTTGCGCACCTCGGATGGGTCACTCACGATCAGCTCACATGCCGCCGCCACCCCCGGTGAATAAGCCAGCGCGAGGTCTCGCGCCGTATGCAATGGTTTGCTCGCATTCACCGATATCTTGCCCGCCGGAGCTTGGCGGTGATATTGCAGGGCAGCTTCACGCAGTTGCTTATCCATCATTCCCTCGTCGATCTTTGGGTGTGAATCGTGCGTCGATTATAGTCCAGTAAATTGCTATGACATACTCTATCGCCCCGCCTTATCCTCGAATCGAATTCGAATGAGTAGGAGTAATATCCCGAGAGATTCCACGCTTTCTTACACATTCAAATCAGAAGTGAATCGTCCAGGAGACATCGAATGCCTGACAAGCTGATCACGCGCATGCAACACATCAAGAAGTGGCAACTCATTCTATACATCGTACTAAGCTCTCTAGCGCTGTCAGAAATTTGCGTAGCGATCCTTTCTCAACTGACGTTCGGGGAAGTACGCCTGTTCATTCTCCAGGTCACCTTCTTGGTCACACTCATCGCCTCTCCCATCCTCGCGCTCATATTCACTTATCTTCTGGATGAGATCGGCAAGGCGCAATTGCGCAACCTAGAAGACTCCGCACAACGTACTCGATTGAATCTGGAGATGGCGATCGAGGCCGCTCAGATGGACTTGTGGGAGTTCGACCTCACCACCTACACCATCAAATACAACACCGCGCGTATCAAGATCCCCGGCTTCACCGCTGACGAACCTCCGCGCAACCTGCAAGTTTGGCTCGCCTCCATCCATCCGGATGACGTTGGACCTTTCCAACAGCGCATGGAACAGGCGATGCAACCTGGCGCGGCCAATTTCGATTTCGAATACCGCGTCAGATTGAATGCTGGCGAATGGGCTTGGGTCCACACTCGAGGCGGCATCATCCAGCGCGATGCAACGGGCAATCCCTTGCTCGCGGCAGGCAGCACCATCAATATCACCGCTCGCAAACAAGCTGAGATAGAAGAGCAAGCAGCGAGTCAGCGCTTCTCCCATTTTTTCAACCACAATCCAGACCTGATGCTCATCAGCCGCCTAGAAGATGGCCGCATCACCGATGTGAACGATGTTTTCGTGCGCATCTCTGGCTATAGCCGTGAGGAAGCTATTGGCAATACAACGATCGGTTTGGGTCTTTGGTCGAGTACTTTCGACCGTGATCGCATGGTGGCCGAGCTCAAATCCAAAGGGGTCAGCGACCACCTTGAAGCTGAGTTTCACCCAAAATCAGGGCCAGCCCTCTTCGGCTCATTAGCCGCAGTGGTGACCCAATTAAACGGTGTACCTCACATCCTGAGCTCAGTGCGCGACATCACGAAGGAAAAGCAAGCCGAGGAAGCGCTCAAACGCAATGAAACGTTGCTACTTACCACATTGGAATCCACCGACGAAGGCATCCTGATGATTGGTGACGATGGTCGTGTGCTATCTGCCAATCGCCGCTTTCTCGAGCTATGGAAAATCCCTGAAGAGACTGCCGCAACAGGGAGTGATGATTTGTTGCTGAGTCACGTACTAGCACAACTCATCGAACCGAACGTATTCCTCGATCAAGTGAAACGCTTGTATGACTCCGATGAGGAAGCACGCGATCTCTTGCTATTCAAAGATGGCCGCGTGTTCGCACGCTTCACAAAATCATTGAGAATCGGTGAAAGACGGGGACGTATCTGGTGCTTCAAAGATATCTCCGAGCAATATCGCGATGAAGCAGAGTTAAAAGCAGTCAAAGAGCGCTACGACTTCGCCACTCAGGTGGGCAAAGTGGGCACATGGGATTGGAACCTCGCCACTGGGCAACTATTCTGGAGCGATGAGACGTTCCGCCTGATGGGTTTGGAACCAAGGACAATTACCCCCACCTATGAGATGTATCTGCAGCTGGTACATCCCGACGACCGTGCTGCACTGAATAGCGATGTGCAGGCCGCACTGGAGAATATGAAACCATACTCTCTCGATTGCCGCATCGTACTTGGCAGCGGCAAAGAGATCGTTTGCCATGTGTCAGGGAAAGTCGAGTTCGATGAGAATGGCCACCCCTCTCGCATGTTGGGAACTATCCAAGACATCACCGAACGCAAGCGTGTTGAATCCGCACTCGCCGATTCACGCAATCTACTTAAGACCATCATCGACACTTCTCCGATGCGGGTGTTTTGGAAAGATAGAGATTTGCGCTACTTGGGTTGCAATCCAGCATTTGCCAAAGACGCAGGCAAATCGAACCCTCAAGAACTGCTCGGCAAGTCCGACTTTGAAATGACGTGGAGTGCACAAGCTGAACTGTATCGAGCAGACGATAGACAAGTGATGGATTCCGGTATCGCCAAACTATCCTACGACGAACCGCAGACGACACCCGAGGGAACCTCCATCTGGTTGCGCACCTCCAAAGTTCCTTTGCAAAATGATGCCGGCGAAATCATCGGTATATTGGGGATCTATGAAGACATCACCGTTCAGAAAAATGCGGAACTAGCACTCAAGATCAGTGAGCAAAAGTTGTTGACCATCCTCGACAACGTGGATGCATACATCTACCTGAAAGACATCGAAGGAAAGTACCAGTTCGCGAATCGCCCTGTGCGCGAACTCTGGGGAGTAGCCATGGAAGACATCGTCGGCTTTGGCGACGAAAAGTTCTTCGATGCAGTCACCACCGAGAAAATCCGCCGTAATGACCGTGAAGTTTTAGACAGAGGAGAGACTCACACTACCGAAGAAACGAATACGGTGATCGCTACCGACAAGGCCTTCACTTATCTATCCACCAAGTTACCGCTTCGTAGTGAAGATGGGCATATCTACGCACTGTGTGGAGTATCCACAGACATCACGCAACGCATCCGATCCGAAGAGGCATTGCGTGCTAGTGAAGAACGAGCGCACACACTATCGACCTTGCTGCGCCTCATTACCGACAACGTGACAGACATGATCTGGGCGAAAGACCTCAATAAGCGTTATCTGTTCGCGAACAAAGCGATCTGCGACCAACTGTTGAACGCTAAAGACACGGCAGAGCCCATTGACAAAGACGATATGTTCTTTGCACTTCGTGAGCGCAATTCACGCCCAGATGATCCAAGCTGGCACACCTTCGGCGAACTATGCCAAGACAGCGATGCGATCACTTTGCAGAACGGAAAGGCTTCTCAGTTCGATGAATATGGCAATGTGAAAGGGAAATTCCTATTCCTCGATGTTCATAAAGCCCCCTTCATCAACGACAAGGGAGAAGTGATCGGCGTAGTGGGTTCGGGACGGGATGTGACTCAGCAAAAGGTCACCGAAGAGAAATTGCGACTCGCCTCTATGGTGCTTGAGAACAGCAGTGAAGCGATGCTCATCGCTGACGCCGCCGGTCTCATCGTCGAGGTGAATCCCGCCTTTACTCAAATGACTGGATACAGTGCTGAAGAAGTGATTGGAAAGAATCCAAAATTGCTTCGTTCTGGCAGGCATGACGAGGCGTTCTACAGTGCAATGAAGAAACAGCTGGAGAATACTGGGCACTGGCAGGGCGAGATATGGAACCGTCGCAAGAACGGCGAGATATTCGCAGAGTGGCAAACCATCAACACGGTCTATAACTCTGATGGCACTGTGCATCGCCGCATTGCTTTGTTCTCCGACATCACCGAAAAGAAGAAGTCGGAAGAACTCATCTGGGCGCAGGCGAACTTCGACCTGCTCACCGATTTGCCCAATCGACGGATGTTCCGTGATCGTCTGACGCAAGATATCAAGAAGGCACACCGCGCGGGGTTAGGTTTGGCGCTGATGTTCCTCGACCTCGATCGCTTCAAAGAGGTGAACGACTCCTTGGGGCACGACATCGGCGATGCTCTGCTCGTTGAAGCGGCACGCCGCATCACAGGCTGCGTACGCGAATCCGACACGGTCGCCCGCTTGGGAGGAGATGAATTCACCATCATCCTCGCAGAGTTGGATGATCGCGCCAGTGTCGAACGCATCGCCACCGATATCTTACGTGCAGTGTCACAACCGTTCGAATTGGGCGACGATGTCGCTTACGTCTCAGCCAGTATCGGCATCACCTTGTATCCTGACGATGCGACCAGTCTGGAAGACATGTTGAAGAACGCCGATCAGGCGATGTATGTGGCCAAGAATGCGGGACGCAATCGCTTCAGCTATTTCACCAATGCGATGCAGGAGAAGGCCTTGTATCGTCTGCTCATCCTGAACGACCTGCGTAGTGCGTTGGCAGAAAACCAATTGCAACTGCACTACCAACCTATCGTGGACATTCGCACCGGCGAGATACACAAAGCCGAAGCCTTGTTGCGCTGGTTCCACCCCAAGCGCGGCCTGATCAACCCAGCAGAATTCATCCCACTGGCAGAAGAGTCCGGTCTGATCCATGAGATCGGCGATTGGGTCTTCCAGCAGGTCACCGCTCAAGCAATGAAGTGGATGGCCGACTACGGCGCAGATTTTCAGATCGGCTTGAATAAGTCTCCCATACAGATCCAGTCCAAATCCGAACTCTGCCGTTGGAAAGAACATCTGGCCACAACTGGTGTATCGGGCAAAAACTTGGTCATCGAGATCACAGAAGGTGTTTTGCTAGACCACACCCCCGCCGTCATCTCGGAGTTGTTAGCATTCCGCGATGCAGGCATCCAAGTCGCGATCGATGATTTCGGCACTGGCTATTCCGCCTTATCTTACTTGAAGAAACTCGACATCGATTATGTGAAGATCGACCAGTCATTCATCTTCACGTTGGAAACGGACGACAACGACAAAGCGCTCGCGGAGGCCATCGTGGTGATGGCGCACAAATTAGGATTAAAGGTCATCGCCGAAGGTGTGGAGACGCAAAAACAACTCGACCTATTGGCAACAATGGGATGCGACTACGCGCAAGGCTTCTTGTTTTCCAGAGCTGTTGCACCAGAAGATTTCGACCACCTTATGCAAAGCAGACAGGGATGAGTCTTTAGGCTTTCCCTGCTGCTCTACTTGCCCGGTGTTCCAATCCCAGCGTGTCCAGCGTGCGATCGCGCACCGCATGCAGCAAAGCAACGTTGTCATCCAGAGATTCCCCATAAGAAGGGATCATCTCCTTCATCTTGTTTTTCCACTGTGCAGACTTCATGCGCTCTTTGTAGCAACGCTCGATGACTTCGATCATCGCTTGCACCGAAGTGGACGCACCCGGTGAAGCTCCTAGCAAGGTCGCCAAGGTGCCATCTTTAGAAGTGACGATCTCGGTACCGAACTCCAACTTGCCGCCCTTGGTGTCGCAGCCCTTGATGATCTGCACACGCTGCCCTGCGGCAGCCAGCTCCCACTGGTTCTCGTCCGCGTCCGCATAGAATTCGCGCAAGGTCGCCACGCGCTCCTTGTGCGATTTGAACGCCTCACCCACCAGATAACGCGTGAGGTCCATATTGTCGCGTGCCACTGACAGCATGGGCTTCAGATTGGCCGACTTCAATGACGAGAACAGATCCAATACTGAGCCTTCTCTCAAAAACTTGGTGGTCATGCTGGCGAAGGGGCCGAAGATCAACACCGATTCACCACCGATGATGCGCGCATCCAAATGCGGAACCGACATCGGCGGCGCTCCGACTGCGGCTCTGCCATACACCTTGGACGTGTGTAGTCGCACGATCTTGGGGTCATGACAGATCAACCACTGACCGCTCACTGGAAAACCGCCATAACCGCTT
>JAVBYP010000083.1 GCA_030823965.1 Sideroxydans sp. | reverse complement strand
AAGTCCCCGCAGGCAAACGCAGCTCCGCCGTCGGCGTGGTGATGAACAACGTGATGACGCTCGCCTACATCGGTAGATTATTGCCGCTGGGTGAAGGCATGACCGAGCGCGTCATCACCATCGCGGGCCCTTCGGTAGAACGTCCCGGCAACTACATCGTGCCTATCGGCACGCCGCTGCGCTACCTGCTGGAATATGTAGGCGCGCGCAGTACCGCGAACGAGATCATCTTGGGCGGCCCGATGATGGGGACGACCATCCCCTCTGTTGACGTGCCCATCACCAAAGGTGTTTGCGGCGTGTTGGCTTTCGGCAAGAAGGATGCCGTGCCACCCCAGATCTATCCCTGTATCCATTGCGGAGAGTGCGTGAATGCCTGTCCGAAGAAATTGAATCCGACGCAATTAGGTATGTTGGCTGCCAAACGTGAGTATGACGTGATGGCAGAACAGTTTATGCTTGGCGAGTGCTTTGAGTGCGGCTGTTGCAGCTATGTGTGTCCCTCACATATTCCCCTGGTGCAACAATTTCGTGTCGCCAAGTATTTTCTTAAGAATCGGGAGAAGGTGACGTGAGCAAACATCGTATCGAGCTGCGCGCCGCTCCCCATCAACACAGCGGACACAGCGTACCCACCATCATGCGCAACGTGGTGTATTCCCTGTTGCCCATCTGCGGCTTCTCGGTGTGGCAATACGGTTTGTCGGCGCTGGCACTGTTGCTCACCGTCACCGCCACCTGCCTCGCCACCGAACGTCTGCTCAATCGCAACGCGAACACACTTGGCGACTGGAGCGCCGTCATCACGGGTATCTTGCTAGGCTTGACGCTACCGCCAGCCTTCCCCTTGTGGATGGCTATCGTGGCTGGCTTCGTCGCTATCGCCATCGGCAAGGCGATGTTCGGCGGACTGGGTCACAATCCGTTCAACCCGGCACTGGTCGGTCGCGCCTTCGTGCAAGCCGCTTTCCCCGTGGCCATCACCACTTGGGTGCCTGCGTTCTCGGCCAATCGTTTCAGCGAGTTCGTACCCACTACCTTCACCGCCCCCCTGATGATCCCGCCCGACATCGTGGATTGGGTGAAACAACAAGGCGTGGATGCCTTCACTGGCGCGACACCGTTGGCACGTTGGAAGTTCGAGAACGTGACCGCCTCTGCACATGACCTGCTGACTGGCACCGTGACCGCCTCGGCAGGCGAGACCTCTGCCCTGCTCATCCTGTTGTGCGGCGCGTATCTCGCCATCCGTAAGTTCATGGACTGGCGCATCCCCGTTGCAGTGCTGGGCTCGGCGGCACTCACTGCTTGGGCATTCCAGCTATATGACCCGACGCACTATCCCACACCGCTATTCGTGCTGCTCTCGGGCGGCTTGATGATCGGCGCGATCTACATGGCGACCGACATGGCGACCTCCCCCGTCACCCCCGTCGGCGTGTGGATCTATGGCGTGATCATCGGTGTGATGACCGTCATCATCCGTTACTTCGGCGGCCTCACGGAAGGTGTGATGTACGCCATCTTGTTGGGCAATGCCCTGACGCCACTCATCGATCGCTACACCCAACCGCGCGTGTATGGCACTGGTAATAAGGAGCAGCCATGAACGAGCCGACGCCAGTGCACACCACCCCCAGCAACAAGATAATCGTCACCATGGGATTGGTCGCGAGCATCTGCGGCGTACTCATCGTGGCCGCTTATGAAAGCACGCAGGACGCGATCGCCAACAACAAACGCATCATGGTCGAGCGCGCGGTGTTCAAGGTGCTTCCCGGCGCAGCCAAGGTGAGCGAATACGTCGCTACACCAAGCGGCATCCAAGCGCTCACAGGGAACGTGCCTGACGGGGGCGTGAAGTTCTACGCTGCTTACGATTCGGCGGGTGCGCTGAAAGGCATCGCGGCAGAAGCCGCTGGCAAAGGTTATGCCGACATGGTGCGCGTGTTGTACGGCTATGACACCCAGTGCCAGTGCATCATCGGCATCGGCGTGGTGTCCATGCGCGAGACGCCCGGCATCGGCGACAAGATCATCACCGACAAAGAATTTCTCAAGAACTTCGATGCATTGGATGTGCGTGTGAACGCGGAGATGAGCGCGCTGATGAATGCAGTGAAGGTCGTGAAACACGGCACTAAGCAGAACGCGTGGGAGATCGACGCCATCGCGGGTGCGACCGTCACCACCAAGGCCGTCGGTCGCGGTATCAATGAGAGCGCGCAGAAGTTGTTGCCGCTGTTAGTGCCACATGTTGCGGAGTTGAAACCATGAGCCTGAAAAAAGAAGCCGATGAAGGCATCACCTTCGACACCTTCATGGAAGGTGTGTGGCGGCAGAACCCCGTGTTCGTGATGGTGTTGGGGATGTGCCCCACGCTCGCCGTGACGGTCTCCGCAGTCAACGCGGTGTCGATGGGTGTCGCCACGCTATTCGTGTTGGTCAGTTCCTGCCTGCTGGTCTCACTCATCCGCAACCTAGTGCCGAAGGAAGTCCGCATCGCCACCTACATCGTCATCATCGCCACCTTCGTGACGCTGGTGGACTACATCATCCAAGCGGTGAGTCTGTCGCTGTACGAAGCGCTCGGCGCGTTCATCCAACTCATCGTGGTGAACTGCATCATCTTGGGTCGTGCCGAGGCGCATGCCTCCAAGAATCCACCACTCAAAGCAGTGATCAACGCGATGGGTATGGGCATCGGCTTCACCATCGGTTTGTTGGCCTTGGGTGCGACACGCGAGATATTGGGCGCGGGCAAGCTGTTCGGATTCTCGCTGTTCGGTGAACACTTCCAACCTTGGGTGGTGATGGTGTTGCCACCCGGCGGCTTCTTCGTATTGGGCGGATGGTTGTTGCTGTTCTCGCACATGCGCAGTCGTTCGGAGAAAGGAGCTGCACATGAATGAGTCATTGAGCCAAATATTCATCGCCACCCTGCTCACCAACAATTTCGTGTTGGCGATGTTCTTGGGGCTGTGTCCGTTCTTGGGCGTGTCCGGTCGTTTGGGGACTGCGTTGCCGATGGGTATCGCCACCACCTTTGTGATGCTGGTCGCTTCTCTGTGCGCCTATGGATTGAACCTGTTGTTGAGCGCATTCCATCTCGACTTCCTGCGCCTCATCTCCTACATCGTGGTCATCGCCTCGTCGGTACAACTGGTGGAGATGGTGATGAAGAAATACAGCCCCGCGCTGTTCCGCGCGCTGGGTATCTATCTGCCGCTCATCACCACCAATTGTGCGGTGTTAGGCGTAGCATTGTTCCAGACGGCGCGCGACTACGACTTCGCACAATCGCTCACCTTCTCCTTGGGTGGCGGCGCGGGCTTCACGTTGGCTTTGGTGTTGATGGCATCGTTGCGTGAGCGCCTACAACTGGCGAACGTGCCGACCTTGGTGCAAGGCACGGCACTGTCGCTCATCTTGGCAGGATTACTGTCGCTGACTTTCATGGGCTTCGCAGGATTAGGAGGTGGGGAATGATCTACGTACAAACCATATTGATCGTGATGGCGCTGATGACTGCGTTCATCTTGGTGCGTAATTTTGCTAGGCGCTACGCTGAGCGCCATCCCGAGTTCGGTCCACTACGTGAAGAAGGCGAAGGTTGCGGCTGTGGCAATCACAAATGTGGTGAAGCACAGTGCAAGAAATCTGTAAGTTAATAGGGGTAATTTGCCAATCGGCGAGTGAAGTAAATTAGTCACTAAATCATCAGGAGATAGTCATGCAACCCTACGTCATTCCATTCCAGTCCCTCGGTATCGCGGACATTCCCGAGGTAGGCGGAAAGAACGCTTCCCTCGGTGAGATGATCTCGAACCTGAGCTCTTCCGGCGTTCTCGTTCCCGGAGGCTTTGCCACCACGGCGCAGGCTTATCGCGACTTCTTGGCACATGGCGGACTGGACAAGCGTATCGAAGAGCGACTCTCCACGCTGAACGTAGATGATGTATCGGCACTTGCCGAAGCGGGCCGCACCATCCGCAGTTGGATCGTGGAAGCGCCGCTGCCAGAACGCTTGAACGCCGAGATCCGCACCCACTACGACAAGCTGGTTGCCGAAGGCGACGGCAGTTTTGCCGTGCGCTCCTCTGCCACTGCAGAAGACTTGCCCGATGCGTCTTTCGCAGGTCAGCAAGAGACCTTCCTCAACATCCACGGCATCGACAACATTCTGCACGCCATCCGTGAGGTGTTCGCTTCGCTGTACAACGACCGCGCCATCTCCTATCGCGTGCACAAAGACTTCACCCACGCTGACGTTGCCTTGTCGGCGGGTATCCAGCGCATGGTGCGTTCTGACCTAGGCGCATCGGGTGTGATGTTCACCATGGACACCGAATCCGGTTTCCGCGATGCCGTGTTCATCACTTCATCCTATGGCTTGGGCGAGATGGTGGTGCAAGGTGCGGTGAACCCAGACGAGTTCTACGTGCACAAACAACAATTGGCTGCCGGCTTCCCTGCGGTCGTGCGCCGAGGTCTGGGCTCTAAACAACAACGCATGGTGTTCGACGAACAACGTTCTGCCGGTCGCTCATGCCGCATCGAACCTGTCCCCGTCGCCGACCAGCGCCGTTTCTCACTGTCGGACGAAGACGTGTTGCAACTGGCGCGTTATGCCATGTCCATCGAGAAGCACTACGGTCGTCCGATGGACATCGAGTGGGGCAAGGATGGGCTGGACGGCAAGCTCTATATCCTGCAAGCACGTCCTGAGACAGTGAAGTCGCACTCTTCTGGCGGCGGTTCTGAAAAGTATCGTCTGCAACAACGCGGTGACGTGTTGGTTGAAGGTCGCGCCATCGGTCAAAAGATCGGCGCGGGTCGAGTGCGTATCGTTCACGACATCTCCGAGATGAGCAAGGTGCAAGCTGGCGACGTGCTGGTCACCGACATGACCGACCCCAACTGGGAGCCGGTGATGAAGAAGGCCGCTGCCATCGTCACCAATCGTGGAGGTCGTACTTGTCACGCCGCCATCATCGCGCGTGAGTTGGGCATCCCTGCTATCGTGGGTTGCGGCCATGCGACCACTGCTTTACAAGAAGGCGAATCGGTCACCGTGTCTTGCGCCGAAGGTGATACCGGTTTCGTGTATCACGGCAAGCTACCGTTCGAGATCGTGGTGCATAGCGAAGAAGCGCTGCCGCAGATCCCTGTGAAGTTGATGCTCAACGTGGGCAACCCCACGCTGGCATTCGAGTTCGCACAGATGCCATCGGCAGGTGTGGGCTTGGCGCGTTTGGAATTCATCATCAACAACCTCATCGGCATCCACCCCAAGGCCGTGCTGGAACACAACCGCCTGCCTTCCAAGATCCATGACGCTGTGATGCAACGTTGTGCAGGTTATGCTGATCCAGTCGAGTTCTACGTAGAGAAGATCACTGAAGGCGTCGCCACTTTGGCTGCTGCGTTCTGGCCGAAGAAGGTCATCGTGCGTATGTCCGACTTCAAGTCGAACGAGTATCGCAAACTCATCGGCGGTGAGATTTACGAACCGATGGAAGAGAATCCGATGATCGGCTTCCGTGGTGCGGGTCGTTACGTCGCTGCCAACTTCAGCGACTGTTTCGAACTCGAATGCCGCGCCATGAAGCGTGTGCGCGAGAAGATGGGTTACACCAACGTCGAATTGATGATCCCCTTCGTGCGCACTGTGGGTGAGGCACGCGAAGTCGTCGCCACATTGGAGAAGAACGGATTGAAACGCGGCGTGAACGGCCTGCGCCTCATCATGATGTGCGAGATCCCCTCCAACGCATTGCTGGCGGATCAATTCCTCGAATATTTCGACGGTTTCTCCATCGGCTCCAACGACTTGACGCAACTCACGCTCGGTCTGGATCGCGACTCCAGCTTGGTCGCGGACAGATTCGACGAACGCGACGATGCCGTGAAAGCTTTGCTCAAGATGGCTATCGAGACCTGCAACCGCAAAGGCAAATACGTCGGGATCTGCGGCCAAGGCCCCTCCGACCACTTCGACTTCGCACAATGGTTGATGGAGATCGGCATCCAAACCATGTCGCTCAACCCAGATACCTTGCTGGAGACTTGGCGCAAGCTGGGGCAAGTCGAGAAGAAGTAAGCACGCCCTAGCGAGACCTCTGATGCCCGCTTCCCACTTTGTGTGGGGCGGGCATTTTTCTTCTGTGTCCACCATCAACTGTTACGTTAAAATGATTTTCAGACTAATTGGATTCACCCCTGATTGACCTGAGATATGAGACAGCTGAGACACTGGTTTCGCGATCAACCGATCGACCGCAAATTCAGCATCATCACCACTTGCGTCATATTGGCGGCTTTGTTGACTATCGCCAGCGTGACACTGATCTATGAATATCTCGCTGTGCGTCGTGCGGCTTTGCAGGAGATACAGGTGCAAGCCAGCATCATTCGTGACAACTCGTCAGCCGCGATCGCTTTTCAGGATGAAGTCGCCGCAACCGAAGTGCTGGACACCTTACAGGGCTCGCCGAGCATTGTCCGTGCGGCGCTGACCTTACCTGACGGACGTGTCTTTGCGCATTACTCGCACACTGGTGCGATGTTCGATCCAGCGACACTGCCCCAGTTTCAAACCGAGCAAGCGGTCTTCAATGATGACTCCATTCAATTGGCGAAACGCGTGCTGATGAAAGATCAGTTCGTGGGGTGGCTGATCATGGAAAGCAGCCTAGAGGGCCCTAAATC
>JAVBYP010000012.1 GCA_030823965.1 Sideroxydans sp. | reverse complement strand
TCTTCGACAACACCATGGTGATCGCCGCTGTCAATGTGGTCTTGCCGTGGTCGACGTGGCCGATCGTGCCAACGTTCACGTGGGGTTTGCTACGTTCAAATTTGCTCTTTGCCATGATTGATTTCTCCGACTAGTCTTAAATTCGTTAATTATTTCTTGTTACTCATGATCGCTTCAGCGACGCTCTTGGGTGCTTCGGTGTAGTGCTTGAACTCCATGGTGTACGTCGCACGACCTTGAGTCGCAGAACGCAACGATGTCGAGTAACCAAACATCTCCGACAGCGGCACTTCAGCCTTGACAGTCTTGCCACCACCGATCATGTCGTCCATGCCTTGCACCATGCCGCGACGAGACGACAAGTCGCCCATCACGGTACCGGTGTAGTCTTCTGGTGTCTCAACTTCAACAGACATCATTGGCTCCAGCAACACTGGGCTCGCCTTGCGCATACCATCCTTGAATGCCATCGAAGCAGCCATCTTGAAGGCGTTTTCGTTGGAGTCGACATCATGGTAAGAACCGTCGAACAAAGTGACTTTCACGTCAACGACAGGGAAGCCAGCCAACACGCCGCTAGGCAATGACTCGCGCAAACCCTTTTCAACAGCCGGGATGAATTCGCGAGGAACAGTACCGCCCTTGATCGCATCAATGAATTCGAAACCCTTGCCTGTCTCGTTCGGCTCCATCTTGATCCATACGTGACCGAATTGACCACGACCACCGGTTTGCTTAGCGTATTTACCTTCGACTTCGACAGGCTTACGGATCGCTTCGCGATAAGCAACTTGCGGTGCACCTACGTTCGCCTCAACGCCGAATTCACGCTTCATGCGATCGACCAGAATCTCCAGATGCAACTCACCCATGCCGGACATGATGGTCTGACCAGACTCTTCATCTGTACGGATGCGGAACGAAGGATCCTCAGCAGCCAGACGACCCAGCGCGATACCCATCTTTTCTTGGTCGACCTTGGTCTTTGGCTCAACCGCAACGTGGATCACTGGCTCAGGGAATACCATGCGCTCAAGAATGATTGGCTTGTTCACGTCACACAGCGATTCGCCAGTGGTGACGTCTTTCAAACCGATACAAGCGGCGATGTCGCCTGCCAAGATCTCATCCACTTCCAAACGGTCATTCGCGTGCATCTGCACGATACGTCCGATACGCTCTTTCTTGCCACGGATCGGGTTGTAGACCGTATCGCCTTTTTTCAGCACGCCGGAGTAGACACGCACGAAAGTCAATTGACCAACGAAGGGGTCTGTCATCAGCTTGAATGCCAAAGCCGAGAAACTTTCATTGTCATCAGCTTTACGCGAGATATGCTCACCGGTTTCTGTCTCACCTGTGACATCAGGGATGTCCACTGGGGATGGCAAGAACATGATGACCGCGTCCAACATACGCTGAACACCTTTGTTCTTGAACGCAGAACCGCACAACATCGGCTGGATCTCGCAAGCGATAGTACGCGTACGGATGCCGAAGATGATTTGCTCTTCAGTGAGGTCGCCGTTTTCCAGATACTGATTCATCAGATCTTCAGACGCCTCAGCGGCAGTCTCGACCATCTTTGCGCGCCACTCATTGGCAGTCGCCACCAGATCCGCCGGGATCTCTTGGTACTCGAACTTCATACCCTGAGAAGCCTCATCCCAGATGATCGCTCTCATCTTGATCAGATCCACAACGCCTGTGAAACCTTCTTCAGCACCGATAGGAATCACCAACGGAACTGGGTTGGCACGCAGACGCGTTTGCATCTGAGTAACGACCTTGAAGAAGTTCGCACCAGTACGGTCCATCTTGTTGACGAACGCCAAACGTGGGACTTTGTACTTGTTAGCCTGACGCCAAACAGTCTCAGACTGTGGCTGCACACCACCAACTGCGCAATACACCATACAAGCGCCATCCAACACGCGCATAGAACGCTCGACTTCGATCGTGAAGTCAACGTGCCCAGGCGTATCGATGATGTTGAAACGATGCTCTGGATAGGAATTGTCCATCCCCTTCCAGAAGCAGGTCGTTGCAGCGGAAGTGATGGTGATGCCGCGTTCTTGCTCTTGCTCCATCCAGTCCATCGTGGCCGCACCATCGTGCACCTCACCGATCTTATGGCTCACACCTGTATAGAACAGGATGCGCTCGGTAGTGGTTGTCTTACCTGCATCAATGTGCGCACTGATGCCGATGTTGCGATAGCGGTCGATTGGTGTTTTGCGTGCCACGATAAATTACCTAAATGAATATTCTTATTAGAAACGGAAGTGCGAGAAAGCCTTGTTAGCGTCAGCCATGCGGTGAACTTCTTCACGCTTCTTGACTGCACCACCACGACCTTCGGATGCATCGATCAGCTCGCCTGCCAAACGCATGCCCATGGACTTCTCACCACGCTTACGCGCGAACTCCTTCAACCAACGCATCGCCAAAGCCATACGACGGGAAGGACGCACTTCGACTGGCACCTGATAGTTGGCACCACCGACGCGACGGCTCTTCACTTCGACTTGAGGCTTAGCATTGTTGATCGCCAGATTGAACACCTCGATCGGGTCTTTGCCACTCTTTTTGGCAACTTGCTCCAGCGCGCCATAAAGGATGCGCTCAGCAACCGATTTCTTACCTGCCGTCATCAACACGTTGACGAACTTGGACAGATCTTGGTTGCCGAATTTTGGATCGGGAAGAACTTCGCGCTTGGGGACTTCTCTGCGTCTTGGCATATCTATACCTCAGTTATATCTGTGATTCGGAATTACGCTTTTTTCGGGCGCTTCGCACCGTACTTGGAGCGAGACTGCTTACGATCCTTCACGCCAGCCGTATCCAAGCTGCCGCGCACCATGTGGTAACGCACACCTGGCAAGTCCTTCACACGACCACCGCGCAACAAAACTACGCTGTGCTCTTGCAAGTTGTGACCTTCACCGCCGATGTAAGAAATGACCTCAAAACCGTTAGTCAGGCGCACTTTCGCGACCTTACGCAAGGCAGAGTTCGGCTTTTTCGGAGTCGTTGTATACACACGGGTACAAACGCCGCGTTTTTGCGGGCTTCCCGCAAGCGCAGGAACCTTGCTCTTGATGACTTCCGTCGTACGAGGCTTGCGCACTAACTGGTTGATAGTTGGCATTATTTATCTTCGCTTCCTGAAAACTTGGTTATTTAAACGTTACTTTTTTCAATACAAAACTGCTCTAAACCGGCATTCGGACTACGCTGAACAGAAATGCGCGGACTAAAAAGACCGCGCATTCTATTGACGTAGCCTATACCTGTCAAGACAACTAGACGCCTTCTTGTGCTTCTGTCGTGCTTTCCAATACTGCTGGCGCTGAAGTTGCCGCCACATCCAAGCCTAAACGCTGCTTGCGACGCAGTACGTGGTAAGCCAAGCCGGTACCGGCTGGGATCAAACGACCCACGATGACGTTCTCTTTCAGACCGCGCAACTCGTCTTTCTTGCCCATGATGGCTGCTTCGGTCAATACGCGAGTCGTCTCTTGGAAAGACGCAGCGGAGATGAACGAATCGGTAGACAAGGAAGCCTTGGTGATACCCAGCAACATGTACTGGAAGGTCGCTGGCTCTTTGCCCATCGCTACGACGCGCTCGTTCTCTTGCAACAACTCGGCACGCTCGACCTGCTCTTTCGGAATGAAAGTCGTATCGCCTTCATCCACGATCGCCACACGACGCAACATCTGACGCACGATGACTTCGATGTGCTTGTCGTTGATCTTCACGCCTTGCAAGCGATAAACGTCCTGCACTTCGTCGGTGATATAACGTGCTAGCGCTTCGATACCTAGCAAACGCAGGATGTCGTGCGGATCAGCTGGACCGTCCACGATCATTTCGCCTTGGTTCACAACTTGGCCGTCGTGCACCAATACATGCTTGTCCTTAGGTATCAAGAACTCATGTGGTGTACCCGTCGTGTCGGTGATGACCAGACGTTGTTTACCCTTGGTCTCTTTACCGAACGATGCGGTACCCGTGACTTCAGCCAACATACCTGCATCTTTAGGCGAGCGTGCTTCGAACAACTCAGCGACGCGCGGCAGACCACCGGTGATGTCACGTGTCTTCGAGCTTTCTTGCGGGATACGTGCCAGCACGTCACCCACGCCCACTTGCATGCCATCTTCCACCGTGATGATGGAGCCGACTTGGAATGTGACGGAAATAGCCGTTTCAGTTCCAGCGATCTTGATCTCTTGACCCTTATCGTCCAGCAGACGAACCAGAGGACGCACACCCTTTCCGGATGTAGCGCGCTTAGGATCGATGACGACCAAGGTGGACAGACCAGTGACTTCATCGATCTGTTTAGCGACAGTCGAGCCTTCTTCGATGTTCTCGAAGCGCACCTTACCGGCGTATTCAGTGACGATCGGACGTGTATGCGGATCCCATGTCGCCAATACCACACCCGCCTTGACGGTTGCGCCTTCACGTTCGGTCAGGTTGGCACCGTAAGGCACCTTGTGACGCTCGCGCTCGCGACCGTGGTCGTCGGTGACCATGATCTCGCCGGAACGCGCCACGACCACCAACTCACCGCGTGCCGTGGTGACGGTACGCATGTTCGGGCTGTACTTGATGATACCGTTCGACTTACTTTCAACTTGGCTAGCCACAACGGTACGCGAAGCCGCACCACCGATGTGGAACGTACGCATGGTCAACTGAGTACCTGGCTCACCGATGGACTGCGCAGCGATCACACCTACTGCCTCACCCACGTTGATCAGACCACCACGACCCAAGTCGCGACCGTAGCACTTGGCACACAGACCATAACGCGTGTCACAAGTCAGCGGTGTGCGCACGCGCACTTCATCGATACCCAAAGATTCGATGAGTTCCACCTTGTCTTCGTTGAGCAAAGTATTGGCTTCGTACACGGTCTCGCCTGTCTCAGGATTGACCACGTCAGCAGCGATCACACGACCCAAGATGCGTTCACGCAAGGCTTCGATGACTTCACCACCTTCAACCAGTGCCTTCATTGAACGGCCCTTGTCGGTGCCGCAGTCGTCCTCGATGACCACCAAGTCTTGCGTCACATCGACCAAACGACGTGTCAGATAACCCGAGTTCGCTGTCTTCAACGCCGTATCCGCCAGACCCTTACGTGCACCGTGGGTGGAGATGAAGTACTGCAACATGTTCAGACCTTCGCGGAAGTTCGCGGTGATCGGTGTCTCGATGATGGAGCCATCTGGCTTCGCCATCAGACCGCGCATACCGGACAACTGACGAATCTGAGCAGCAGAACCACGCGCGCCCGAGTCAGCCATCATGTAGATGGAGTTGAACGACTCTTGATTGACCGCCTTGCCCTTCTTGTCGAACAACGCTTGGCCGGTCAAACGATCCACTACAGGCTCAACGCCCAATTGATCCATCATGGCCTTAGCCACTTGGTCACCGGTACGACCCCAGATGTCGACCACTTTGTTGTAACGCTCGCCTTGAGTGACCAGACCAGATGTGTACTGAGTCTGGATCTCGTGCACTTCTTTTTCAGCAGCGCCGATCAACTCGTTCTTCTGTTGCGGGACCAGCATGTCATCCACACAGATGGAGATACCTGCGCGTGTCGCGTAAGCGAAACCGGTGTACATCAGTTGGTCAGCCATGATGACCGTGTCGCGCAGACCGCAACGACGGAAGCTGGCGTTGATGAGACGCGAGATCTCTTTCTTCTTCAGCGTCTTGTTGACGAAGCTGAATGGCAGATTCGCTGGCAACAACTCAGACAGGATGGCGCGACCAACAGTCGTCTCATAACGCGTGAACTTGTCTTCCTTCTCGCCGGTTTCATTGGTGACCACTTCTTTGATACGCACCAGCACCTTAGCTTGCAGATCGACTTGTTGCGAGCGATACGCACGCAACACTTCAGACACGTCAGCAAACATGGAGCCTTCACCCAATGCCGCTTCTTTAGCGCGCGACATGTAGTAAAGACCCAGCACGATATCCTGTGATGGAACGATGATCGGCTCGCCGTTGGCTGGAGACAACACATTGTTGGAGGCCAGCATCAAAGTGCGTGCTTCCATCTGTGCTTCCAACGACAACGGAACGTGAACAGCCATTTGGTCACCGTCGAAGTCGGCGTTGAATGCCGAGCAGACCAGCGGATGCAATTGGATCGCCTTACCTTCGATGAGGATCGGCTCGAAAGCTTGGATACCCAAACGGTGCAACGTTGGTGCGCGGTTCAACATCACCGGATGTTCGCGGATGACTTCTTCCAAGATGTCCCAAACGATCGGTTCTTCTGCTTCGACCATGCGTTTACCCGCCTTGATCGTCGTCGCCAGACCCATCTTTTCCAGGCGTTCGAAGATGAACGGCTTGAACAGTTCCAACGCCATCTTCTTAGGCAGACCGCATTGATGCAGTTTCAGTTGTGGACCGACCACGATCACGGAACGACCAGAATAGTCGACGCGCTTACCCAGCAAGTTCTGACGGAAACGACCGCCTTTACCCTTGATCATGTCAGCCAATGACTTCAGCGGACGCTTGTTCGCGCCAGTCATCGCCTTGCCACGACGACCGTTGTCCAGCAAGGAGTCCACGGACTCTTGCAACATACGTTTCTCGTTACGCACGATGATGTCCGGTGCCTTCAGTTCCAACAGGCGACGCAGACGGTTGTTACGGTTGATGACGCGACGATACAGATCGTTCAGGTCGGAGGTCGCGAAACG
>JAVBYP010000164.1 GCA_030823965.1 Sideroxydans sp. | reverse complement strand
CTCCGCTCGTTGTGAATGAAGTCAAACCTAGAAATGGAGAGAACATGAAATCTATCGTTACAAGCATGATCGTAGCAGCTGGCCTGATGGTCGCTGGTTCCGCAATGGCTGCTGACATGCCTGCAGTTGCTAAGAAAAACAACTGCACCGCTTGCCACGCAATCGACAAAAAGGTGGTTGGTCCAGCTTGGAAGGCTGTTGCAGACAAGTACAAGGGTGACGCAGCTGCTTGGGACAAAGTCGCTGCTAAAGTTAAGAAGGGCGGCTCTGGTGCTTGGGGTTCTATGCCAATGCCAGCTAATCCAAAGGTTAGCGATGCAGACATGGCTGAGATCATCGGCTTCATCAAAGGCCTGTAATCTAGCCTAAGTAATAAACAAATGAGCCGGCGCAAGCCGGCTTTTTTGTTGCCCGCATGTAAGGGGTCATCGAGCATGCAAGAGGCTGGTTATAATCACGGCCATAATTAAATGTCTCAGGGGATTGGGAATGAAGATTCGATACGCAGTGGCGTGGTTGGTATTTGCTTTGAGTCCTTTGACGGCAAATGCCGCTGAATCAGGTTTGGACGCGGTGTTCGGTACACTCAACGGTTACTTGGCTCAAGTGATCTTCTATGATGTGTTCCCAGGTGAACCCAAGATGCCTTTCATCGTGGCTTGGTTGATCGTAGCGGCGGTGTTTCTAACGATACGCTTCAGTTTTGTGAATCTGCGCATGATGAGTCATGCCTATCGGGTGATTCGCGGCAAATACCGTACCGCTGACGACCAAGGTGAAGTCTCTTCGTTCCAAGCATTGTCCACAGCATTGTCGGCGACAGTCGGCTTGGGAAATATCGCAGGTGTCGCCATCGCCATCTCGATCGGCGGGCCGGGGGCGACGTTCTGGATGATCGTTGCGGGCTTCTTGGGAATGACCACCAAATTCACCGAAGCAAGTCTGGCGCAGATGTATAGGCGGGTGCGCCCTGATGGTCGCATCATGGGCGGCGCGATGGAATATCTATCTATAGGTCTTGCCGAGAAAGGTGCGCCTAGGTTGGGCAAGACGCTGGCGATCATGTTCGCCATCTTCACCATCTTCGGATCGTTCGGTGCGGGGAGTGCTTTCCAAGTCAGTCAGTCGATGGGGGCGGTGCAAGAGCAGATCCCATTCTTCAAAGAATTTCCAATCGCGTACGGTTTGCTCATGGCTGTCGCTGTCGGTCTGGTGATCATTGGCGGCTTGCGACGCATCGCGCATGTGGCGGAGGCAGTGGTGCCGACCATGGTCATCATCTATGTCGGTGCATGCATCTGGATCATCGGCAGTAATGCGCCACTCATTCCAGAAGCATTGGCAAAGATCGTCACCGAAGCATTCTCTCCTATTGCCGTCGCTGGCGGCATGGTCGGCGTGATCGTGCAGGGGTTCAAACGTGCCGTGTTTTCTTCTGAGGCGGGGTTGGGTTCTGCTGCCATCGCACATTCCACTGCATCGGTGAGATATCCCGTGCAGCAAGGTCTGGTGGCATTGTATGAACCTTTCATCGACACCGTGGTGATCTGCACGATGACAGCATTGGTCATCATCATCACTGGGGTGTACAACGCGCCTGAATATGAAGCTATCCGTGCGGCAAGCCAAGGTGCCACACTCACCTCGATGGCGTTCGCCACCATCTCGGATTGGTTCCCTGCCATCCTCGCGCTGTCTGTCGTATTGTTTGCCTACAGCACGGCCATCTCTTGGTCATATTACGGCGAACGTTGCTGGGTGTATGTGTTCGGTGAACGTTACTCGATGTTGTACAAGGCCATCTTCATTGGATTCGTCGTGATCGCATCGGTGGTGAGTGCAGCCAATCTGGTGGATTTCACCGACTTGCTGGTGTTGTCTATGGCGTTCCCCAACTTGATAGGACTCTATGTATTGAGTGGCAAAGTGAAATTTGCGCTGAATGAATATGAGGTGAAGCTTGCCAGTGGAGAGCTGGATAGAGAAGTGGCCGCTAAGAAATAGCCTTTAGCAACAATTTAGTCGCCAAGGCCAGCAGAAGGATGGCGAACCATTTGCGTAGCAAAGAGACGTTGATGCGGTGCGCAGTCTTGGCACCTAATGGTGCAGTGATGACGCTGGCGAGAGCAGCCCAAAACAAGGCGGGTAAATAGACGAAGCCGAGATGCAATTCAGGTAATTCTGGGATGTGATATCCGATCAGGATGTAGCCGACGGTGCCGCCGACCGCGATGGGAAACCCGATGGCGGAGGCGGTGCCGATAGCGCGCCGCAATGGGAGGTTGCACCAGATCAAGAATGGGATGACGACCGTCCCTCCTCCGATAGAGACCAAACTACTGAGCCATCCAGTGAATGAGCCGAACAGGCCCATTCCTGCCATTCCCGGCAACTCACGTTCAGCGTGCGGCTTGATTTCCAGCAATATCTGTCCTGCCGCGAAATAAACGAATAGCGCGAAGAACACCATCAGGAAATATGGAGACACCAGTGCTGCTGAGACTGCGCCTAGCGCAGTCCCCAGCAAGATACCTGGAGTGATGTTGCGAACCACTGTCCAATCGACAGCGCCGTGTTGGTGATGTTTGCGCAGGCTCGCCAAGGAGGTAAATAGGATGACTGCCATGCTGGTTCCCAGTGCAAGGTGCATGCTGTGCGCAATAGGAAAACCTTGAGCCTCGAACAGCCACAGGAACACAGGTACGAGGATAGTTCCGCCGCCGATGCCGAACATGCCACCAAAGAAGCCTGCGACTGCGCCTAATAGAAAATAGGCGAGATACCACTCCACTACTTGCCCACCAACTTGGTCGTTATGAACTTCCACTCGTCTGGTGCAAGTGGCGTGATGGAAAGGCGGTTGCCACGTTGCAACGTACGCATATTCTCAAGTTCAGGATGGCGCTTCAGTTCTTCGATGGAGATGAGTGTGATCTTCTTAACCAGTTGCACGTCCACATTGAACCAGCGCGGTGTCTCTTGCGTGGCCTTCTCGTCGAAGTATTTGCTCTTTTTGTTGAACTGAGTGGCATCGGGATAGGCGGTACTGCTAACTTGGGCGATGCCGGCGATGCCCGGTTCCTTGCAGTTGGAGTGATAGAACAGCACGCCGTCGCCCACCTGCATCTGGTCGCGCATGAAGTTGCGTGCTTGGTAATTGCGCACGCCATACCAAGCGACGGTTTGATCTTTGAATCCAGCGAGGTCGTCGATGCTGACATCGGAAGGTTCAGATTTCATCAACCAATACTTCATGCACTGCTCCACAAAAGAAAAGTGCGACCTCGAAAGATCGCACTGGAATAAAAGTTCCCCGCCTGTGCCGTTGACTCAATATCTTGAACCTGGGTTCAAGAGGGTCGGTTCCCGGTCGCATCAGGTGCGTCCGCGAGGGACGCTCACAACAGCGATTTAAATGGGTCGCAACCTAAGCAATAGCTCATTGGTTCAAAGAATTATGAATCTCACGAACACCGCAGGGAACAAACTTGTGACGACTAGAACAACTCGTCTTGGTCAACCAGTGATGCGTCAATGGTCGCCTGCATGCTTTGCATTCTACGCTTCAAATCGGCGAGGTCAAAGCCTCCGCCGACGCGAGTAGTGAGAAGCTCATGCGCGATGTTAAGGGCGGCCATGATGGCGATGCGTTCGACCGATGCGATCTTGCCTGTGTCGCGAATCTCGCGCATCTTCTTATCCAGATAGGCAACCGCATCCTGCAGTTCCTCGCGCTCATCTTCTGGGCACGCCACACGGAATTCGCGGTCAAGGATGTTCACATCGAGCGAACTGGATTTCTGATTGCTCATTGGGTGTCGTCAGGAAGTTGTGCGAGGAGTTTTTCCAAGCGTTGTGCAGCTTGCTCGATCTTGTCTTGGCTCTTACGTTGCCCGCTTAATGCGGCGGCCACATCTTGGCGTAGCTGTAGGTTCTCTGCGCGCAGACGCTGAGTGAGCTGCACAAGTTGTGCCAATTTGTTGTCGAGAGCATCGAGTTCACTTTGCATAGGGGCGCACTATAGTTTTGAAAACCCTGTTAAGTCAATCGCTAACGCTGTGTTTTGCAAGTGCTTTGGAGACGCCGGGGCGAATTGGTGTTCTGCTACAATCCGCCCGCTTCAAGGTGCTGTCAGGCGAGAGCCTCGCAGTTAAACGGGAAACAGGTGAGGAGGATGACTCCGATGCCTGTGCTGCCCCCGCAACGGTAAGTAAGTGTGGGTTCGTCGATATGCCACTGTGCGCAAGCATGGGAAGGCGACGAATCAAGACTTGTGAGCCCGGATACCGGCCCTGAAGAAGGTTCAGGTAATGTCGCGGGTGGCGACATGGTTGCTCTTCACCGGGTACCCATCACCCTCCCTACATTCCTGATTTTTTCAATGTTCCAGCGGGGACGCTTGGAATATTTCTCGGGAAATTCAAATGAAACAAAAATATCTATTAGGCGCACTGTTGTGTGCGGCCACTGCTTTTGCGCAGGCTGAAAATAGCGCATTGGAGGAGGTGGTGGTGACGGCATCACGCTTCAAAGAAACGGTGACGACCCAGCCGATCAACCTGACCGTTATCACTCGGGCCGATATTCAGCTAAGTAGCGCCCGTACCGTACCTGAGTTGCTGGCTACGCAAGCAGGCATTTCGATGAGGGATTATTTTGGAAACAACGCAGCTTCTACGTCGTTAGACATGCGTGGCTTTGGTGCGGCGGCTGGACAAAACACGTTGATCTTGTTGGACGGACGACGTATCACTGATCCAGATATGTCTGGAGTGCAATGGTCGGCGATCCCATTTGCAGCCATTGAACGTATCGAGATCCTGCGGGGTAGTGGGGCCGTGATGTATGGCGATGGCGCGACCGGTGGTGTGATCAATATCATCACGCGCAGCGCTTCTAAGCAGGGAGCAAGTGGGGAGTTTGGACTGCGCTCAGGTAGTTATGGCACTGCCGAAGCGCAAGTGAGAGCAGGCTATCGCTTGGAAGCGGCGAGTGCCAGCTTGACCGCAAGCAAATTGAAGTCGGATGGCTATCGTACAAACAATCGAAATGATCAAAGCAATGTGCAAGCTGACCTGCGTTGGCTGAATGAGGCGGGAGAGTTGTCGCTGAAATTGGCAGCCGACCAGCAAGCGATTCGCTTGCCTGGGGCGCGCACGGTGCAGGCGTCACTGGGCATTGATCAAGTGACTAGCGATCCGCGCGGTGCGACGACCCCGTTGGATCACGCCAGTCGTGATGGGGGCCAGATAGGATTGGAGTGGCAACAAACTATTGCGAATGCGGATCTCAATATAAGTGTGTCGCATCGCGCAAAGAATCAAAGATCGTATTACGACTATAGTGGCAATCCTTCATACCGCGATAGCGACCTCAGCGTGAATTCATTTACGCCGCGTGTACGTGTGTCATACGGAATGGGTGGAGATAGCGCGTTGGTGGTGGGTGTCGATGTGCATCGTTGGGATTACGCATTGCGCACCTCAAATGCGGTTGCAAATATCGATCAGCCCATCAATCGAGTTGGCATGAGTCAAAGTAATGACGCGGTGTATCTGCAAAATACGACGCAGATGTTTCGGGCCACCACGTTGCTGGTGGGATTGCGCAATGAGCGTGTCGCGATGCGTGGAACGGATACGTTTGATGCGGCGGCACCCGGTGGGACGGGGGCATGGGGGCCGAATAGCTCTGCTGCGCCTGCGAGCTCATTCGCTGCCTCAAAGAATGCCTATGAATTGGGGCTGCGCCACGAGTTAGATGCGGGCGTCGCGCTGAATGGCAAGATCGGACGTAGCTTCCGTTTTGCCAATGTCGACGAGATATACGAATCGGATACGAGCTACGCGAATCAATTCCAATTCTTGCGCCCGCAAACTGCGGTGGGGGTGGAGTTCGGTTTAGATCAAAAGGTGCAAGCGGGAAGTTGGCGTGTCGCTGTGTTTAGCAACAAGGTGACTGACGAGATCCATCTTGATCCTTTTACATCAGGCGTGGGCAACACCAACCTTCCGTTGTCGCAAAGGCGCGGTGTGGAGTTCGCGGGTAAGTGGCAGATGTCGCCGCAGCTGATGTTGAATTCCGCGCTCACTTATACGGATGCGCGCATTCTGTCTGGTACCTGGAGTGGCAAGCATGTGCCGCTCGTGCCAAACCAAAAGGCCAATCTAGGGGCATCTTGGTCCTTCAGCCAGCAGACAAGGTTGAATGCGGCGTGGAGCTATGTGGGTTCTCAGTACATGGAGAACGACGAGGCGAATACCTTGGGTGTGACGATACCTGCCTATGCATTGACCGATCTCAAGTTGGTACATCAGATGGGTGCGTTGCAGTTGAACGCATCCGTTAACAATCTGTTTGATAAGAAATATTACAACTATGCGGTCAGTAGCCAGTTCACGGCGGGTAAATACAATGCCTACACATTGCCAGGGCGGACCATTTTTACGGGCTTGAACTATCAGTATTAATGATGCGGCGCGGCGTACCGAAGCCGTTTCTGTTAAAGTTCCTGCCAATGAAGATCGGCAGGAAACACGGGAGAACGATATGAACATTTTTCAAAACAAGACATTTTGGATCGGCGCGGCGCTAGTGTTGCTCATGGCTGCGACGCGTTACCAACATTTTGGCTCGGCACTGACATTGCCCGATGCTTCTTACGCGGTGTTCTTTCTGGGAGGATTGTTTCTCGGTCGCGTGCGTGGCGCATTGGCGATTCTTGCGGTTCTCATCCTTGAGGCGGCATTGGTCGATTTTTATGCAATCAATTTCAATGGCATCAGCGCCTATTGCGTGACTTCGGCTTACAGCTTCA
>JAVBYP010000171.1 GCA_030823965.1 Sideroxydans sp. | reverse complement strand
GAAGTGATGCGTCAGATGCGCACAGGTGAACTGAAGTTGTTGTATGTCGCGCCAGAGCGATTGATGACAGAAGGTTTCCTTGAATTATTGGAACAGTTGAACGATGACGCTGGCATCGGGTTGTTCGCCATCGACGAAGCACATTGTGTGTCGCAATGGGGGCACGACTTCCGTCCCGAATATCGCGCGCTGACCGTGTTGCATGAACGCTTCCCCAATGTGCCGCGCATCGCATTGACAGCCACGGCGGATGCACCGACACGCGCCGAGATCATCGAACGCCTGCAGTTGGAACAGGCGCAGCAGTTCGTCTCTAGCTTTGACCGCCCCAATATCCGCTACCGCGTCGCGCTTAAGGACAACGCACGTAAACAATTGCAGACCTTTCTTGAAACAGAGCATCCAGACGATGCAGGCATCGTGTATTGCCTGTCGCGCAAAAAAGTGGAAGAGACTGCTGCTTGGTTGAAAGAGCGGGGATGGGATGCTTTGCCCTATCACGCAGGATTGGATGCGGCTGTGCGCAGCAAGAACCAGAAGAAATTCCTGCGCGAAGAGGGTGTCATCATGGTCGCCACCGTCGCTTTTGGCATGGGCATCGACAAGCCCAACGTGCGCTTCGTTGCGCATCTCGATCTGCCTAAGAGCATGGAAGGCTACTACCAAGAAACAGGCCGAGCAGGGCGCGACGGTCTGCCTGCGAATGCGTGGATGGCTTACGGCCTGGGCGATGTGGTATCGATGCGGCAGATGTTGCTTTCGGGTGATTCGCCGGAAGAACGTAAGCGCGTCGAATTGCAGAAACTCGATGCACTGCTTGGCTTTTGCGAATCTACCGCATGTCGTCATCAAACCATCCTGCGCTACTTCGGCGAAGAGCATCCCGGTGATTGCGGCCAGTGCGACAACTGTCTGTCGCCCATGGATACTTGGAACGCCACCGAGGCCGCGCGTATGGCACTGTCATGCGTGTACCGCACCGGGCAACGCTTCGGCGTCGCGCACCTCATCGACGTATTGCTGGGCAAGGTCACTCCCAAGATCGAACAGTTCAACCACCAACAACTTTCCACCTTTGGCATCGGCAAGGAGTGGGCACAGCAGCAATGGAGTAGCGTCTACCGCCAACTGGTCGCCGCCGGATTCATCAGCGTGGATATGGAAGCCTATGGCGGGTTGAAACTCACAGAGTCATCACGTCCTGTTTTGCGTGGCGAGCAAGAAGTGTGGTTGCGTCGTGATGCTGAGCCTGTCAAACGCACCAGCAGCAAAGCTGAGCGCAGCTCACGTTTGCGAGAAGCCTTCGCAGGCGCGAACGATGATCCCTTGTGGCAAGCCCTCAAAGCCAAGCGCATGGAACTGGCGCGTGAACAAGGTGTGCCGCCTTACGTCATCTTCCACGACAGTACCCTGCTGGAAATCCTCAACCACAAACCGCAGACGTTGGATGAGATGGGCCGCATCAGCGGTGTAGGGCAGGCTAAGTTGGCGAAGTACGGCGATGATTTCTTGCGGGTATTGGAGGATTCGGCGATTGAAAAGTGAGAGCAAGTATCGCCGTTGAGATTGAAGCGGGGCGCCACTTGAGGCAAGATGCGCGCTCTGCATTTTTGTATCAATCAACTTAGAAGAGAACAGACATGGGCGCACAGTGGAAAGCAAGACACAAAGAAGTCGCAGCGAACGCAAGGGGTAAGATCTTTGGCAAGTTGGCCAAAGAGATCATGGTCGCTGCAAAAGGCGGCGCGGACATTGGTTCTAACTCGCGCTTGCGTCTGGTCGTCGAGCAGGCCAAGAAAGCCTCCATGCCGAAAGACACATTGGATCGCGCCATCAAAAAAGGCGCGGGTCTGTTGGATGGTCCTCTGCATATGGAACACCTCGTGTACGAAGGTTTCGCCCCGCATCGCGTACCCGTCATCGTCGAATGTCTGTCTGACAATATCAACCGTACCAAATCCAGCATGAACGTGTTGTTCCGCAAGGGGCAGTTGGGTGCGCCAGGGTCTGTATCGTGGGATTTCAACCACGTCGGCATGATTGAAGCGATACCGAACTCTAAAGACGTGGATGCCGAAGTCGCAGCCATCGAAGCAGGTGCGCAAGACCTTGAGCCTGCTGAGGAGGGGGCGACACTGTTCATCACGGAACCTACCGATCTGGATGCTGTGTGCAAAGCATTGCCTGCCCAAGGATTCACCGTCACCTCCGCACTGATCGGCTATCGTCCCAAGAATCCAGTCACCATCAGCAACGAAGCTGAACTCGAAGAAGTGCAAGCCTTCCTCGAAGCCATCGACGAGGATGATGACGTGCAGAACGTCTATGTGGGTTTGGCTGGATAAGCTTTCACCTACGGTCTAGATGATCGTAGGCAGCGCTTAGTTAACGATGACGAATCCACTGAAGCGAGAGATATTCCTTGGAGTCGTCTTCGCCCTGCTGGCGGCAGTCGGCTTTTCGGCCAAGGCCATCTTCGTCAAACTCGCCTATGTCGATCATGTGGATGCGGTCACCTTGCTGGCTTTGCGCATGGTATTTGCCGCCCCCTTCTTTCTCGGCGTGGCGATATGGGCGAAACGTCAACATGTAGCCCCATTGGATACGCATGACCGATTTTTAGTATTGGGCTTGGGGATGGTCGGATACTATCTTGCTAGTTATCTCGATTTCCTCGGGTTGCAATACATCTCTGCGGGATTGGAACGTCTTATCTTGTTCCTATATCCAACCATGACTGTGATCCTTGCCGCTGTGTTGTACAAACGTGCGATCGGAAAAGTGGTCATCGCGGCGATGGTGTTGAGCTATGCAGGCATCGCATTGGTGTTCTTGCATGATGTGGGCGTGAATCAGGGGAGTGCCGTTCTCATCGGATCATCGTTGGTGTTCGCCAGTACCCTGTCTTACTCGATCTATCTGGTGGGGGCGGGGCATGCCATCGCACGTATCGGCGCGACGCGCTTCACGGCCTATGCATCGCTGGTGGCGAGTGCGGCGTGTGTGTTGCAGTTCTTGCTGACCCGTCCTATGAGCGCACTTGAATTACCCATACAGGTATACCAACTCTCCATTGCGATGGCGATATTCTCAACGGTACTGCCCGTGTTCTTGTTGTCGTTCGCCATCAAGCGAATAGGTTCTGGAAATACATCACTCATCGGATCTGTCGGTCCAGTCAGCACCATCTATATGGCTTACCTATTCTTGGGTGAATCGGTATCTTGGTTGCAGATGTTGGGATCGGCGCTGGTGTTGGCTGGTGTGTTGATGATCAGCTTCAACAGCAAGCGTGAGGCTGCATGATGAGGCTATCTATCTGTATTGGGCTAGTGGCCATGAGTATCTTTTCGTCCCAGGCATTTGCGGTGCAACCACGTTGTGGTCACGACGCGTTCGGTAATGTCGTTTGTGTAGATAGGGATGGTGTGTTGAGTACTCAGCCAGTCAAACCTTCGCAGCAGGGGAAAAAGAACGAGCCCAAGTCTGGTGTGACTGAGTCGGAAGAAGGAAGGATCGGAGAATCAGATAACGAGGTCGATACACCAGCAGTGCGCTGTGGTACCGACCCGTTTGGAAATACGGTGTGCCGCTAGATCACTGAGCCACAGCGCGTTCAGCAGACTGCACGGTGTTGGCAACCAGCATGGTGATCGTCATCGGTCCCACACCGCCTGGAACAGGTGTGATGAAGCCAGCGACTTCTTTCGCCGAATCGAAATCCACATCACCACACAATTTGCCGTCGGCCATGCGGTTGATACCCACGTCGATCACCGCTGCGCCGGGTTTGATCATGTCACCCGTGATCATCTTTGGCTTGCCAGTGGCGACCACGAGGATATCGGCATCGCGTGTGTGCTTGGCGAGATCGGTCGTCTTTGACGTGCAAATGGTGACGGTCGCATTGTGCTGCAACAGCAACAGTGCCATCGGTTTGCCAACGATGTTGCTTCGGCCAACGATGACGGCATGCTTGCCTTCGATGGAGACACCGCTCTTTTGCAACAACACCAATGAGCCATAAGGTGTGCAGGGAGCGAAGCGCATATTGCCAGTCGCCAATGCACCTACGTTCAGCGGATGGAATCCATCCACGTCTTTGTTTGGGCTGATGGCGTTCAGTATCTTTTCGCTGTCGATGTGCTTAGGCACGGGAAGTTGAACGAGCAAACCATGGATCTTAGGATCCTTATTCAACTCGTCTATCTTCGCGAGCAAAGCAGCTTCGCTGGTGTCAGCAGGCAGGGCGATGTGTACGGAATGCAATCCCAACTCGGCACAAGCTTTTACTTTGTTGGCAACGTAGACCTTGGAAGCAGGGTCTTCGCCGACGATGATGACCGCCAGCCCGGGCGTGACGCCGCGCGCTTTGAGTGCATCGGCACGAACCTTCCATTCAGCACGCACTTCTTGTGCGATGGCTTTTCCGTCAATGATGCGAGCGGTCATCTTTATCTCCTAAATCAGAACTCTGGTTTGACAATGGCGTTCTTGTAGTTCTCTACACCCGCCATGATCTCTTTGCGCGCTTCGTCGATATCCGCCCAGCCGCCGATCTTCACCCATTTGTTCGGTTCCAGATCTTTGTAGTGTGCGAAGAAATGTTCGATCTGTTTCAGTGTGATCTCGGGCAATTCTTTGTAGCTCTTCAATCCGCGATACAGGGTAGACAGTTTATCCACGGGCACAGCCAATACTTTGGCGTCGAAGCCAGATTCATCTTCCATCTTCAACACGCACAATGGGCGGCAACGCACGACTACGCCGCTGTTCAAGGGAACTGGCGTGATGACCAACACGTCAACAGGATCGCCATCGTCGGACAGGGTGTGAGGGATGTAGCCATAGTTGCAAGGGTAGTGCATCGCTGTGTTCATGAAGCGGTCAACGAAGATCGCGCCGGAATCCTTATCCACTTCGTATTTGACTGGCTCACCGTGTTGCGGGATCTCGATGATGACGTTGAAATCGTCTGGAAGATTATTGCCGGAAGGAACCTTGTTCAAACCCATGATGCGCCACCTTTACGTGTGAATTGAAAGGCGCGAATTGTATCACCCCGACGCAGCGAAAAGGGCTGCCGAGGCAGCCCTTTGAGGTGACGCTTACACCAAGATTACAGCAATGGAACAATCATCAAAGCCACGATGTTGATGATCTTGATGAGTGGATTCACGGCGGGGCCTGCGGTGTCTTTGTAGGGATCGCCTACGGTGTCACCCGTGACCGCTGCCTTGTGTGCTTCCGAACCCTTGCCACCGAAGTTACCTTCCTCGATGTATTTCTTCGCGTTGTCCCAGGCGCCGCCGCCGGTGGTCATGGAGATAGCGACGAAGATGCCCGTTATGATCGTGCCGACCAGTACGCCGCCGAGTGCTTGCGCACCCAGTGTCAAGCCAACGATCACGGGGACAGCGATCGGGAGCAGGGAAGGGACGATCATCTCTTTGATGGCGGCCTTGGTCAGCATGTCCACGCAAGTGCCATATTCTGGTTTGCCCGTGCCTTCCATGATGCCGGGGATATCTTTGAACTGTCGACGCACTTCCACCACCACGCTACCGGCTGCACGGCCCACCGCTTCCATTCCCATCGCGGCGAAAAGATAAGGCACCATGCCACCGATGAAGAGGCCGATGATGACCATGTGGTTGGAGAGATCGAAGCTAGTCACCACACCCAGCTTGGCCTCTAGCGCGTGAGTGTAATCGGCGAACAGCACCAGAGCCGCCAGTCCGGCAGAACCAATGGCATAACCTTTGGTGACGGCTTTTGTCGTATTACCCACAGCATCCAATGCATCGGTGATGACACGCACACTCTCAGGCAGATGGGACATCTCGGCGATACCGCCTGCGTTGTCCGTGATGGGCCCGTAAGCATCCAATGCCACGATGATGCCGGCCATCGACAACATCGAAGTCGCGGCGATGGCGATGCCGTAAAGACCTGCCAACTCATACGCGCCCCAGATAGCGATACAGACTGCGATGACAGGGGCGGCGGTGGCTTTCATCGACACGCCGAGGCCTGCGATGATGTTGGTACCGTGACCCGTGGTGGATGCTTGTGCGATGTGACGTACTGGAGAGAATTCGGTCGCGGTGTAGTACTCGGTGATCCATACCAAAACGGCTGTCAGCAACAATCCTATGACGGTCGCGCCGTAGAGTGCGCCGACAGAATACATCCCGTTGTCTGCCATCATCATATTGGTGATGGGGTAGAAGGCGATGAGAGCCAATACCGCAGAGACCGCTAAGCCACGATACAACGCATTCATGATCTTGCCGCCTTCGCGCGCTTTGACGAAGAAGGTGCCGATGATGGAAGCGATGATGGAGAAGCCGCCTAGCACCAGTGGGTAGAGGACTGCATTGGGGCCTGCATTCGCCATCAACAATCCACCCAACAACATGGTGGCGATGATGGTCACAGCATAAGTCTCGAACAAGTCAGCTGCCATCCCTGCGCAGTCGCCTACATTGTCGCCTACGTTATCAGCGATGACCGCTGGATTGCGCGGGTCATCCTCCGGGATACCGGCTTCGACCTTACCCACCAAGTCTGCGCCGACATCCGCCCCCTTGGTGAAGATGCCGCCACCGAGACGCGCGAAGATGGAAATGAGAGAACCGCCGAATGCGAGACCGATCAATGCATGTGTCGCTTCGCCCGTGGTGGATCCCGTGCCGACCAAGATCGCGTAATAACCTGCGACGCCGAGCAATCCCAAGCCAACCACCAACATGCCGGTAATCGCACCACCTTTGAAGGAGACGTTGAGTGCAGCATTCAGACTTTCTTTCGCAGCCTC
>JAVBYP010000172.1 GCA_030823965.1 Sideroxydans sp. | reverse complement strand
ATGCCGACCACCTCTTTGCGCCCGAACGGAACGACCACACGCTGCCCGATCTCGAGCTGCATCTCGTCATTCAATTTGTAATCAAAAAGTGTTGGCAAAGGGACGTCTAGCGCGACGCGAATGATGGGCATGTTATGCAGATTCTCTCTGGTGATTTCTACGAAGTTTAGCTAATCGCATTGAGCCATATAGGTATTTTTTCTTATACACATTTCCTGTGGATAACAATGTGGAAAACCACCCTGTAACTGCGCTAACTCCAAATGGTGTATACGGTTTTTTTTCGCCGCTCAATTTCCGCACAATCCGCCACCCCTTTTATAAACAACAAGTTAGCCGTACAAAGCAAAAGGCCACGGAATTTTCGTCCCATGGCCTTTGGCGAATATTAGCCCCTGTTTATAACCTTCGAGGCTAGGTGCTGATTCTAGTGATATTTTTTGCTCAGTTCGTGTACCGCTTGCACCAGCGCCGCCGCATTCTCAGGGTCAGTGTGTTGCGAGATTCCGTGCCCCAGATTGAACACGTGCCCACTACCGTAGCCATAACTACTCAACACCTTCTCTACTTCGTTGCGTATGACATCTGGTGTAGCGAACAATACTGTTGGATCTAGGTTGCCTTGTAGCGCGACCTTGTTGCCGACCTTTTGACGCGCGACACCGATGTCCATGGTCCAGTCCAGACCGACCGCGTCACAACCACTGTTGGCGATACTCTCGATCCACAGGCCACCGCCTTTGGTGAACACGATGGATGGGATACGTACACCATCTTTTTCCTTGATCAAACCTTCAACGATGCGCTGTGTGTAGGCCAAGGAGAACTCGTGGAATGCCGAGTGAGACAAAGCGCCGCCCCATGAGTCGAAGATCATCACGGCTTGTGCGCCCGCTTCGATCTGCGCATTCAGATACGCCGTCACGGTCTGCGCGGTCACTTCGAGGATGCTGTGCATCATCTTAGGGTTCTTGTACATCATGGTCTTCACTTTGGCGTAGTCATCGCTACCGCCACCTTCGACCATGTAGCACGCCAACGTCCAAGGGCTGCCTGAGAAACCGATCAACGGTACGCGACCATCCAAAGCTTTGCGAATCTGCGAGACCGCATCGGTCACATATTTCAGATCGGTACCGATGTCGGGAACGTGCAAGGCCTTGACGTCCGCTTCGGTGACGATAGGACGCTCGAATTTCGGACCTTCACCTTCGGCGAAATACAGACCCAGACCCATCGCATCGGGAACCGTCAGGATGTCCGAGAACAGGATGGCTGCGTCCAAAGGAAAACGATCCAGCGGTTGCAACGTCACTTCGGTAGCAAAGTCAGGGTTCTTACACAAACCCAAGAAGCTGCCTGCAGTACGGCGTGTGGCGCGGTATTCAGGCAAGTAACGACCTGCTTGGCGCATCATCCACAACGGAGTGTATTCGGTCGGCTGGCGCAACAAGGCGCGCAGGAAGGTGTCGTTCTTAACTTTGAAATTCATTTTTCTCTTTTCTTATCGAGGCAAAACAGAAGAGCCCATTAGGAACTCATCCACTGCACGTGCTGCTTGACGACCTTCGCGAATGGCCCATACCACCAAAGATTGACCACGACGTATATCGCCTGCCGCGAACACCTTATTCACATTGGTCTGATAGCAATCCACACCTTCGGTCGATGCCTTCGCATTGCCGCGTGCATCTTTCTCCACGCTGAACGCGTCCAGCACTTGTGCCAAAGGATTGGTGAAGCCCATCGCCAAGAAGACGAAGTCAGCTTGCAGTGTGAATTCACTGCCAGCCACCTCTACCATCTTGCCGTCCTTGAATTCCACACGCACGCATTTCAACGACTTGAGTACACCATTCTCACCCACGAATTCCTTGGTCGAGATAGCCCAGTCACGCGTACAGCCTTCGTCATGTGAACTGGAGGTGCGCAGCTTCATCGGCCAGTAGGGCCATGTCATCGCCTTGTTCTCTTGGTCTGGAGCACGTGGCATCACTTCGATCTGGGTGACTGAGGCTGCACCATGACGGTTGGAAGTGCCTACGCAGTCAGAACCTGTGTCACCGCCGCCGATGACGACGACATGCTTACCTGCGACGTTGATCGGGTTCTTGCCATCGCCCGCGACTTCCTTGTTTTGTGGGATCAAGAATTCCAGCGCGTAAAACACGCCATTCAACTCACGTCCCGCTACGGGCAAGTCACGCGGTTGTTCTGAACCACCAGCGAGAACGACCGCATCAAAATCCTTCTTCAATGCAGCAGGACTGATGGTCTTCTTCGCGTCATTGGTGACGCCCTTACCCAAGGCATCCTTACCAATGAAGGTGTTCACTTCGAACTTCACGCCTTCGGCAGTCAGTTGCGCCATGCGCCAATCGATGAGGCGCTTGTCCAACTTGAAATCGGGAATGCCGTAACGCATCAGACCACCGATGCGGCTGTTCTTTTCGAACACCGTGACCGCATGACCCGCACGTGCCAACTGTTGTGCAGCTGCTAGACCTGCAGGACCTGAACCGACCACTGCGACCTTTTTACCAGTCTTCTTCTTTGCGGGTTGTGGAACGACCCAACCGTTCTCGCCTGCCTTGTCGATGATGGCGTGTTCGATGGATTTGATACCGACTGCATCGTCGTTGATGTTGAGCGTACACGCCGCTTCACACGGTGCCGGGCAGATGCGCCCTGTCACTTCAGGGAAGTTGTTAGTGGAGTGCAACACTTCGATGGCTTGCTTCCAATTGCCGCGATACACCAAGTCGTTCCAATCAGGGATGATGTTATTGACTGGGCAACCGTTATTGCAGAACGGGATACCGCAATCCATGCAACGCGCACCTTGCTGTTTCGCTTCGGCATCGCTCAGATGAGCGACGAACTCTTGGTAGTGTTTCAGTCGTTGTTCGACGGGTGCGTAACCTTCGTTGACGCGATCGAACTCCATGAATCCAGTTGGCTTGCCCATTATGCAGCCTCCTTCTGTTGCGCTGCTATCTCTAGCAAAGCGCGGCGATATTCGGTTGGCATGACCTTGACGAATTTCGGCAAGTACGTGCTCCAGTTATCCAAGATCTGCTTGGCACGTGCGCTACCGGTGTAGCGCAGATGCTTCTCGATCTTACCGCGCAGTGCCGCTTCGTCAGCCTTGTTCAAGTGATTGAAGTGCACACGACCTTTGGAATCGACCTCACCGGTCTCGCTCGCAGCGGCCTCTTCAGGAATCGCTTCTAGTTGCACCATGGACATGTTGCAACGCTGTGCGAAACCACCATCTTCATCCAGCACGTAAGCCACGCCGCCGGACATACCCGCCGCGAAGTTGCGGCCGGTCTGACCTAGCACCACGACCATACCGCCCGTCATGTATTCGCAACCGTGATCACCGAGACCTTCGACGACAGCGATAGCGCCCGAGTTACGCACAGCAAAGCGCTCACCCGCGACACCGTTGAAGTAACACTCACCCGCCGTCGCGCCGTACAGAACGGTGTTGCCAACGATGATGTTGTCGGCTGCGGTCAGCTTGCTGTCTGTAGACGGCTTGACGATGATGCGACCACCGCACAGACCTTTGCCCACGTAGTCGTTGCCCTCACCTTCCAATTGGAAGCTGATGCCATGGGCGAGGAACGCGCCGAAACTTTGACCTGCAGTGCCAGTCAATTTCACGCGGATGGTGTCGTCGGGTAGACCTGCATTGCCGTGGCGCTTCGCCACTTCATGCGACAACATGGCTCCGACGCTACGATTGACGTTGCGCACGCCAGTCTCGATGCTGACGGTACGTTTCGCATCCAGCGCTTCTTTGGATCGCGCGATGAGGTCGTTATCCAACGCTTCGCTCAAGCCGTGATCCTGCTCTTCCAGATGGCGACGTGCGACGCTGGCTGGAACATTGGGCTGGTGGAACACCTTGGTGAAATCCAAGCCCTTGGCTTTCCAATGGGTGATGCCTTTACGCATATCCAGCAGATCGCTGCGACCAACGAGGTCATCGAACTTGCGGATACCCATCTGCGCCATCAACTCACGCACCTCTTCAGCAACGAAGAAGAAGTAGTTAACGACGTGCTCAGGTTGTCCTGTGAATTTCTTGCGCAATGCGGGGTCTTGTGTCGCCACGCCGACTGGGCAAGTGTTGAGGTGACACTTACGCATCATGATGCAACCCTCGACCACCAGCGGTGCAGTAGCAAAGCCAAATTCGTCCGCACCGAGCAGTGCACCGATCAACACGTCGCGACCCGTCTTCAACTGACCATCGACTTGCAGGCCGACGCGACCGCGCAACTTATTCAACACCAAGGTCTGCTGTGCTTCAGACAAGCCCAACTCCCACGGCGTACCTGCGTGTTTAATGGAGGACTGTGGCGATGCACCCGTGCCACCGTCATAACCGGAGATGACGATGTGATCGGCTTTGGCTTTGGACACGCCTGCTGCGACCGTACCCACACCCACTTCCGACACCAGCTTCACAGAGATGGAGGCGGATGGGTTGGAGTTCTTCAGGTCATGGATGAGCTGCGCCAAGTCCTCGATGGAGTAGATGTCGTGATGCGGAGGTGGCGAGATAAGGCCGACGCCCGGCACCGAGTGACGCAACTTGCCGATGTACTCGGACACTTTGCCGCCTGGCAACTGACCGCCTTCACCCGGCTTCGCACCCTGCGCCATCTTGATCTGGATCTGGTCCGCGCTACTCAGATATTCCGCCGTCACACCAAAACGGCCCGAGGCGACTTGCTTGATGCGCGAACGCAAGGAGTCGCCCGGTTTCATCGTCTGGTCAGCTTCGATACGGTTCTTGCCGATGATCTCGGATAGCTTCTCGCCGCCTTGCAGCAACTTGAAGCGGTTGGCATCTTCACCACCTTCACCCGTGTTCGACTTGCCGCCGATACGGTTCATCGCGATCGCCAAGGTGGCATGCGCTTCGGTAGAGATGGAACCCAAAGACATCGCACCCGTCACGAAACGTTTGACGATCTCCTTCGCGGATTCGACCTCATCCAAGGGCACAGCTTTGCCAATCGGCTTGATCTCGAACAGTCCGCGCAAGGTCATCTGACGTTGGGTCTGGTCGTTGATGAGCTTGGCGTACTCTTTGTAAGTGTTGAAATTATTGGAACGTGTCGCGTGTTGCAACTTGGCGATGGAGTCTGGCGTCCATGTATGCTCTTCACCACGGATGCGGAAAGCGTAATCACCGCCCGCCTCCAGCATGTTCGTCAACACTGGATCCGCACCGAAAGCCGCGCTGTGCATGCGCATCGCTTCTTCTGCGACGTCTTGCAAGCCGATACCTTCGATCTGCGTCGCCGTACCGGTGAAATACTTCTTCACGAAGTCGGAATTCAAACCGATGGCTTCGAATATCTGCGACCCGCAATAGGATTGATAGGTCGAGATACCCATCTTAGACATCACTTTGAGCAAGCCCTTGTTGATACCCTTGATGAAGCGTTTCTGTCCATCTTTAGCGCTCACGCCAGCAGGCAATTCGAATTGCTCGATGCTATCGAATGCCAACCATGGGCAAACCGCTTCCGCGCCGTAACCCGCCAACAAAGCGAAGTGATGCACTTCGCGTGCAGAACCTGTTTCCACCACCAAACCGGTGCTGGTACGCAGACCTGCTTTGACCAAATGATGGTGAACTGCTGCTGTCGCCAGCAAGGCAGGGATCGCAACGCGCTTGTCAGATACTGCGCGGTCAGACAGGATCAGTACGTTGAAACCACCTGTAACAGCCTTGTTTGCTGCTTTGCACAGATCATCGATGGCTTTTTCACAGCCTGCCGCGCCATTCTTTGCCGCATAGGTCAGATCCAAAACTTGTGATTTGTATTGGCCCTTGGTTAGCTTGTCGATGCCATACAACTTCGCCATGTCTTCCAGAGACAATACGGGTTGATGCACTTCTAAACGCAATGCTGGCTTCGTCTCGTCGATACCTAGCAGGTTCGGCTTAGGACCGACAAAAGAGGTCAACGACATCACGATCTCTTCGCGGATCGGATCGATCGGCGGATTGGTCACCTGCGCGAACAATTGCTTGAAATAGTTGTAGAGGACTTTGTTCTTGCTGGACAAGATAGGCAATGCCGCATCGTTACCCATAGAACCCGTCGCCTCTTCGCCAGCACTCGCCAACGGCAGCATGATGAACTTGAGGTCTTCTTGCGTGTAACCGAATGCTTGCTGCGCATCCAACAGACTGATCTGCGCTGCGCTCTTGTCTGCTACTTTTGGCATGTCATCGAGGTAGTAACGCGACTGCTCGATCCACTTGCGATAAGGCTTGGCTGTGGCGATCTGATGCTTGAGTTCTGCATCGTCGACGATGCGACCTTGTTCCATGTCGATGAGGAACATCTTGCCGGGTTGTAGACGCCATTTCTTTACGATCTTACTTTGTGCGATTGGCAATACGCCCATCTCGGAAGCCATCAGCACGACGTCATCGTCAGTGATGAGATAGCGTGCCGGACGCAGGCCGTTACGATCCAGTGTCGCACCGATCATGCGACCATCCGTGAATGCGACCGCTGCAGGACCGTCCCACGGCTCCATCAGCGCAGCATGGTATTCATAGAATGCGCGGCGCTCTTCATCCATCAATGGATTGCCTGCCCATGCTTCTGGGATCAGCAACATCATGGCGTGTGGCAAGGAATAGCCACCGGCCACTAGCAACTCAAGCGCGTTGTCGAAACAAGCCGAATCAGATTGACCTTCAACGATGAGCGGCCACAGTTTTTCCAGATCTTCGCCCAACAACTTCGACGACATCGCTGCGTGGCGTGCCGCCATCC
>JAVBYP010000184.1 GCA_030823965.1 Sideroxydans sp. | reverse complement strand
TGGTCTAGGTGGAACAAGTTGTGCGCACGCAATGATGCGTAGAGGTGATGGATCAGCGTGATGTTAGCTGGGTCGTACAGACTGCCACCGATCGGCAACAAGCCCGCCTGCGCCAACAGACGCTCGGCATGCTCATGACCGACCTCGCTCAACAATATCTGATGGTTCTTCTCATCGACGTGATAATCACCCGATGATGTCTCGTCGGCCTGGCGTACCAAGCTAGGCGCCAGTTTGTTCATCTGTGTGTAGATGTCGAGATTGTCTTCTGCCTGACCCGAGATGATGAGCGGCGTGCGCGCCTCATCGATCAAGATGGAGTCGACCTCATCCACGATCGCGAAATTCAAACCACGCTGGAAGCGCTCGTTCGCCTGCGCTGCCATGTTGTCGCGCAGATAATCGAAACCGAACTCATTGTTCGTGCCGTAGGTGATGTCTGCCGCATAAGCCGCCTGCTTATCGGCATGATCCATATTGGACAGGATGACACCGACCGACAGGCCCAAGAACCGATACAGACGCCCCATCCAATCGGCATCGCGGGAAGCCAAGTAATCATTCACCGTGACCACATGCACACCCTTGCCAGACAAGGCATTCAGATAGGCCGGCAAGGTCGCCATCAGGGTCTTACCTTCACCTGTGCGCATCTCTGCGATCTTGCCGTAGTGCAACACCATGCCACCGATCAGCTGCACATCGAAGTGGCGCATCTGCAAGGCACGCTTGCCGCCTTCGCGCACGACAGCGAACGCTTCAGGCAAGATGTCATCAAGTGTCGTCCCACTCTGGACGCGCTGCTTGAACTCCTCCGTCTTTGCACGTAAAGCGTCATCTGACAACGCCGCCATCTCCGCCTCAAGCGCATTGATGCGGGTGACAGTTTGACGATACTGCTTGAGCAAGCGGTCGTTACGGCTACCGAATACGGATTTCAACAATTTGGAGATCATGCTGTTATTTTCTTAAACGACTGTTACGAACAAATAAAAAAGGGTGAGGTTCTCACCTCACCCCGCTACGAAATCGTACGCATCAACTGGCTGCTTTTTGCAGGAAGCGTACCGGACTCTGCGCGGTGCCTTTATATCTCACTTCAAAGTGCAGGTGATTACCCGTAGATCGCCCCGTACTTCCCACTTTGGCGATCTCGTGCCCTCTTCTGACCACATCACCCACCTTCACAAGCAACTTGGAGGCGTGTGCATATCGCGTGATGACCTCATTACCGTGATCTATCTCGACCATATTACCATATTGAGGATGCATGTCCGCGAACACCACCACACCACCTGCTGAAGCGAAGATCGGAGTGCCTGCGGGCACCATGTAATCCACGCCCTCATGCATCGCATTGTGTCCTGTGAACGGGTCGATACGCCAACCAAAATTGGATGCATACCATGCCGAAGTGATAGGAGCGACCGACGGCAACATCTTTTTGTCCAAACGATCCTGCTGCAACAAAGTCTCTAGGGCGACCAACTTGTCGCTACGATCACGCAACAGCTCACTCAGCCCCGCCATCTGTTGCTCCATCGACTCCAAGGAGACCTCTTGCTGCGGAGCGAGTGGAATATACGGACCACCTTGAGCCGGCGCTTGATCGAATGAGAATTCTTGCGGCTTCATGCCAGTCAGCTTGGCGAGGCGTGAACCCAAGCCATCCAAACGTTGCAACTGTGCTTGCATCTGCCCTAGGCGCATCGCCATCGCGTCCAAGCTCTTACGCAAGTAAGCCTGCTGCTTCTGCTGCTCGGCTTCTTGTGCACTGGCCAACCAAGCACGCAACTCGTTACTCACAACACCCGGCTGGAAACGAACGATGGCATACTGCACCGTCAGCACCGCAGCCAGAAACAGGCCCATGGCAAGAACAGCCACCACAGCCAAGTGTGTTCCGGTAAGCGTGATGCTGCGCGCTTTTGCAAAACGATTCGAAACTAGAATAATATTCAAACGGATACTCCTTTTAACGTGACGCTGAACTAACGTGACCCATCGCTTGAACGCATTCTTGGATTCCAACCAAGACCTGAGAAGACTCTCTCAGCAAGTCGATCGACTCGCCACGCTTCAACGTCACTATCAACAGCTCGCTCCTGCCTCTTTGTCCCGTTCCAGCCATGTGATGCAGCTAGACGGTCAGACACTGATCCTCGGGGCAGACAACGGGGCGGTAGCCGCCAAATTGCGCCAGATCAGTAACGAGCTGATTTCCTTATTTTTAACAAGGGGATGCGAGGTTACTGGAATTCAAATCAGGGTGCAAGTCCGAGTCCAACCCCAAATCCAGCCTCCCCGCCCCAGAAAAGTCGGGCAACATGGAAAAAAAGCACTGGAAGAATTTGTCGTTGAGCTTAAAGACAGCCCGCTCAAGGATGCCTTGAAACGTCTTGCCAAGCGCGGTTAAAGCAGAACCCGCCAAGCAACCAGTCCGAATCGTTCCAGCAGATAGAGTGCGCCGAACACCAACAGCGCAAATACGATGAACCTCACCACCTGCCAAGCAAAACGCAGGTAACGCTGGTCACGAGTGAAGATATAGGCGCCAAAGGAAGCCACGATGAGTAGCGCCGAGAGCAAAACCACCAAACGGATGAGCACGATAGCTCCGAGTTAGGCCGCTTGCAGTTGCAGACGTAAAAAGTCAGGCGCTTCTTCCGCCTTGTCGAAGGTGGCGAACTCCCATGCCGACTCGTCCGCCAACAAAGCGCGACACAAGGCATTGTTCAATGCATGCCCTGATTTGTAGCCTGAGAAAGCCCCGATCAAGGGATGCCCCAACAGATATAAGTCGCCGATGGCATCCAATACCTTGTGTTTGACGAACTCATCATCGAAACGCAGGCCATCCGGATTGATGACTCGGTACTCGTCCATCACGATGGCGTTATCGAGATTGCCCCCCAAGGCCAACCCTTGGGCGCGCATGTTCTCCACGTCCTGCATGAAACCAAAGGTACGTGCGCGGCTGACTTCCTTGATATAGGAATTCACTCCCAGATCGACCGTCACGTTCTGCTTGGTATTGGCAAACACGGGGTGGGCGAAGTTGATGGTGAAGTTCAACTTGTAACCATTGTATGGCTCGAAGCGCACCCACTTGTCACCGTCCTTCACCTCCACGACCTTCTTGATACGCATGAACTTCTTAGCCGCCGACTGCTCGACCAAGCCTGCCGATTGCAACAGGAAGATGAACGTCCCAGCACTACCGTCCATAATGGGCAGCTCGGGACTGCTCAATTCGACGATGGCGTTGTCGACACCCAGACCTGCCAGCGCCGACATCAGATGTTCGACCGTCGCGATACGCGCTCCGTTACTCTCAAGACAGGTGGACAGACGCGTGTCATGCACCGCATGCGCTTCGGCACGGATGTCGACAGGATGTGGCAAGTCGACGCGACGGAACACGATGCCCGTATCCACGGCAGCCGGACGTAAAGTCAGATAGACCTTCTCGCCCGTGTGCAGACCGACGCCCGTCGCTTGCACCATCGTCTTCAGTGTACGTTGCTTGACCATATCCGTTCCGTTCGATGAATCATCGCTCGAAGTTTAGCACAGGCTGATATCGCTCCTCAGCCACGGCACCTCACTCCGAACGCGATCAATCCGCCTGTTTACGCAAGAAGGATGGGATGTCCAAAGTATCCACACCAGACTGTCTCATCGCTTCCACCGCTTCGCGATGACGGCCGGTACGGATGACGGCTGGCATATCCAACTCGCTGTAGTCGATGGTCGGTGCATCGTGGGTGCCGGTGCGCAACTGCTGTTGAGGTACGAGCACTGGTTTTGGTTGTTGTTTACGCACCACAGAACCCAGGCCGGTCGCCACGATAGTCACGCGCATCTCATCACCCATGTCTTCATCGAACACGGATCCGACGATGACGGTCGCTTCGCTCGCTGCGAACTGGAAGCAGTTCATCACTTCGTGCAACTCTTCCAAAGTCAGGTTGCTACTGGAAGTGATGTTGACTAACACACCGCGCGCGCCGGAGAGATCGATGTCTTCCAACAATGGGCTGGCGATCGCTTGCTCAGCGGCACGTTGTGCGCGACCTTCGCCGGATGCGGATGCTGCACCCATCATCGCCATGCCGTTCTCGGACATCAGTGTGCATACGTCAGCGAAGTCCACGTTCACCATGCCTGGGACATTGATGACTTCAGCGATACCTGCCACCGCGCCTTGCAACACGCCATTCGCTGCCTTGAAGGCCTCTGGCAATGTGGTCTTACCACCCAACACTTCCATCAGTTTCGCGTTCGGCACGATGATGAGAGAGTCGACATTAGCCGCGAGCTCTTCGATCCCTTGTTGCGCCAAAGTCATGCGCTTGCCTTCGAACACGAACGGCTTGGTGACCACAGCGACGGTCAAGATGCCCATCTCCTTAGCCACTTGCGCCACGATAGGTGCAGCACCTGTTCCTGTACCACCGCCCATACCTGCGGTGATGAACACCATGTTCGCGCCACGGATCATGTCTGCGATACGTTCACGATCTTCTTCAGCGGCGGCTTGGCCGACTGCCGGCTTAGCACCTGCTCCCAAGCCCTTGGTCAATGCGGCACCGATCTGCAACTGGACGCTCGCCTTGCTGCGTTTTAGCGCCTGAGCATCCGTATTGATCGCGATGAACTCGACACCTTGCACGCCTTGCTCGATCATGTGGTCGATCGCATTGCCACCGCAACCACCCACGCCAATCACCTTGATCACTGCCCCTTCAGGTTGTGCATCTAAGAGTTCGAAAGCCATCATTTTCTCCTTAAGTTAAAGTCAAATACGAAACACAAAATACTGCGATTAAAAATTCCCTTTGAACCAATCCTTCATCTTTTCCAGCACATCCTTGAACGAACCCGAATTCACGCGCGACACTTCATTCCGCTGATACCGCTCCAAGCCATACACCAACAGACCTACTCCCGTCGCATAACGCGGCGTCTTCACCACTGAGGACAAGCCGCCGATATTGCGCGGCAATCCCAATCGCACCGGCAGATGGAATATCTCTTCTGCCAACTCCACCATGCCCTGCATCGAGCTGCTGCCGCCGGTGATGACGATGCCGGATGACAACAAGTCTTCATATCCGCTGCGACGCAACTCGGTCTGCACCAAGGAATAGAGCTCTTCGATGCGCGGCTCGATCACTTCGGCCAAAGTCTGGCGCGACAACATGCGCGAGCTACGCTCACCCACGCCGGGTACTTCGATGGGCGCATCGTTGGCCAACTGACGCAGTGCGCAACCATATTTGATCTTGATGTCTTCCGCATCCTTGGTCGGGGTACGCAAGGCCATCGCGATGTCATTGGTGATCTGGTCGCCCGCGATAGGGATGACTGCGGTATGACGGATCGCACCGTTGGTGAAGATCGCCACATCGGTCGTACCACCACCGATGTCGATCAGACACACGCCTAATTCCTTCTCGTCATCCGCCAACACCGCCTTGCTCGATGCCAAGGGCTGCAAGATCATCTCGTTCACTTCCAAACCACAGCGATGGATGCACTTCAATATGTTCTGCACCGCAGACACCGCGCCCGTGACGATATGGATCTCTACCTCCAGACGCATACCGCTCATGCCCAATGGCTTCTTGATCCCCTCTTGTCCATCGATGCTGAACTCCTGCTCTAGGATGTGCAGGATCTGCTGGTCGCCCGGCAAGCTGATGGAGCTTGCTGTCTCGATGGCGCGCACGACGTCGGTATGTGCGACTTCTTTTTCTTTGATCTTGATCATGCCGTGCGCATTCGAACTACGGATGTGTCCGCCAGCGATACCGGTGTACACCGTCGTGATCTTGCAGTCCGCCATCAACTCGGCTTCTTGCAAAGCCTGCTGGATGGTGCCGACCGTGGCATCGATGTTCACCACCATGCCCTTCTTCATACCAGACGACTCGGTCATACCCGCACCGATCACTTCCAACGTTCCCTCGGCAGTCACCTCGGCCACGATGCACGCGATCTTCGATGTGCCGATGTCCAAGCCAACGATCAGATTCTTACTTTCTTTACTCATCATCACTCCCTCAAACTTCACTGCCTGGCATATATGCCGAGAACCCGTTGCGATAACGCAGATCCACACGTCGTACCGTCTGTGCACTGACGGCCAAGCTATACGGATAGACCTTCACAAAACGCGCCAACCGCGCTTGCATCTCTTCTCGCCCCAACTCCAGCACCATGCCGCCATCCAACTTGATCTGCCATGCAAAGCGCGGTGACAGACTGATCTGGCTGATCTTCTGCTGCATCGGCACCAACGTCTCGCTCAATTCGCCATACAACTTGGTCACCTGCATCGACGATTCTGGCTGACCGATGAACTCGGGTAACACCTCTGTCGTCTGTGCCGCAAACACTTCGCCGTGCGTATTCACCAGTGCCGTCTTGTTCCAGCGCGCCAGTGCCACGTGTTCGTCCACATCCACCTGCAAGCCCCACGGGAACTTGCGTCGCACACTCACCTTGCGCACCCATGGCAAAGTCTCGAACCCTTGACGCGCACGCTCCAAATCGACGGTAAAGAAATTGCCGCTCACCTGCTCGCGCACCACCTTCTGCAATTCCTCTTCCGACACACGCTGCGGTGCGGCCACCAACTCCACCGTATTCAGCGGGAACTCCGGCATGCGCAACACATAACGCGCCGCCCCCACCAACACCAACATCACGCTCACGCCGAACAACAGATTGGCGATGCTGCGTAGAAGTCGGTGGTTATCCCACATGCGCAGACTCCAACACCTGCACCACCAGTTGCTCGAAACTGATACCCGCCTCCCGTGCCGCCATCGGC
>JAVBYP010000247.1 GCA_030823965.1 Sideroxydans sp. | reverse complement strand
GGAAACCACCGATGTTGACCACGCTGGTCGCCATGCCAGAGAGCGCATGGGGGTTCACCTCTTTCGCGCACGACCAACTCAAAGTGAAACTCGGGGCGCACAGCCCCATCAGTAAGAACAAGGCGTAGCTCAGACCTGAAGTGAGGTCCATACCGAACAACATCGGCAACCAGCACAGGCTATAGATCAACGCGCCTGCGATCATCAATGGTTTGCGTTTGCCCATACGATCAGACAGTGTGCCAATGAAGAAAGCGCCGATGGCAAAACCCGCCAGTAACAAAGTGGTGTGGTCGGTGGCGGCCGCTCTATCCATGCCGTACACATCCCGCAAGAAAGGCACAGCCCACAAGCCGGCAAAAGCGAACAGCGAACCCGCGATACCCATGTTCACCCACAGCCCCGGCCATGTCGCACGATTCTTCAATACGATGAGCAAGCCATCGTACCAATGCCCTGTGTGGAGTGGATGCGCTTCCTTGCCATCCAACTCGCGCATGCTGGGCAGCCCAACCTCACTTGGCTTGTTGCGTACCAACCACCAATCCAATACGGCCAGCAACAAAGAGATCACCCCAACTGCAACGAAGACTGTACGCCACGAAACGAATCCCAGCGCCCATGCTAACGGCGCAGCTGCGAGCAACGACCCCACGTTACCCATCAGGATCGTCGCGCCAGTCATGGTGGCGAAATGCCTATCGTGGAACCACGATGCATTGAGCTTGAGCAAAGAGATGAAGGTAACAGAGACACCAAGACCGACCAAGACACGCCCAACGGAAGCCGCCGCAAGCGAGTCAGCCATGCCGAACATCATCGAACCGATACCTGCGATCAAGCCCCCTATCGCCACCACCCGACGCGGCCCCATGGTATCGACCAAGATACCGGTCGGTATCTGCATGATCATGTACACATAGAAATAGGTCGCCGCTAATCCACCCAACTCCGCACCACTGGCTTGGAAGGTCTGTTGCAGATCTCCCGAGATCGCGGCGGGTGCGAAGCGATGGAAGAACGACAACACATAGGCCAAGCCGACGACGATGAACGCCGTCCAGCGTAGGCGAACGAGCTGACTGGCTTGCTGAGGGCTCAGCATGAGCTGTTTATTGCGCGGTAGCGTCGGCGATCAATTTCTGCAACTCGCCCTGTTCGTACATCGACATCATGATGTCCGAACCGCCGATCAGTTCACCTTTGAGGTAGAGCTGAGGGAAGGTCGGAAAGTCGGCGTAGAACTTCAGATAGTTCCAAGCACCCGCGTCTTCCAGCACGTTCACCGCGACAAATTTCGTCACGCCGCACGCCTTCAACACTTGCGCTGCACGACCTGAGAATCCGCATTGCGGGAACTGAGGCGTGCCCTTCATGTACAACACGATAGGGTTCTCAGTGACGGTCTTCTTGATGATATCTAATGCGATCTGTTTTTCGTCCAATTCCATTCTCCTTGATTATTTGTTTGCCCATTGCGCTGGTGTGAGTGTCTTCATGGATAGCGCATGGATCTTCTCCATCTTACCCCCCAACACCTGATACACCAGCTTGTGCTGTTGCAACATACCTTTACCTTCGAAAGCCTTGCTCACGATCACCGCCTCGAAATGGCGACCATCGCCTTCGACTTGGATGTGCTCGCATTCCAATCCTTCTAGGATGAATTCCTTTACATTGTCCGGTGTCACTTTCATCTCATACCTTTCCAACTTCTACGGGGGCGCGATTATCCATTCATAGCCCCATCAACAACAACCACAATGGAAGTGTGACCACCGCCAACAAGGTACTCAACATGATCTGCGCCGCGATGGTATCGCCATCCGCCCCCATGCGCTTCGCCAGCACATAAGCCACGGTGGAGACAGGCAATGCCGCCATCAGCACCGCGATGTGCAGATACACACTCGACAAACCGAACCATACGCCCAATCCCCAAGCGATAGCGGGCAAGGCCAGCAACTTCACCGCCACGCCGTACCACAAAGTGCCTTGATGAGCATGTAGGCCCTGTATGCGCAAACCAGCCCCCACCGCGATCAAGCCCATCGGCAATGAAGCCTGCGCCAATAAACTCAAGGTCTTGTCGAACACCTGAGGCAGATGCAACCCCGCCAGACTGAAGGTGATCCCCCCCGCCGTCGCCAGAATGAGAGGATTGAGCAATATCTCCTTCAGCCAATGGCTCTCGCTGTGGCGCGCCAACATCAACACCGAAGCCACGTTGGCGACGGGCACCATGAACCCCATCATCAGACCGATCGCCGCCAGACCATCATTGCCGTGGATGCCGCCTGCGATAGCAAGGCCGACATAACTATTGAAACGGAATGACGATTGAAAAGTGGCAGAGAAGACTTTGTCTGGCGCATGGAAGATGAATTTCGCCACATAGCCCAAGGCGATGCCTGCGCCCATATAGAGCATCGCGACGATGAGCATCGGCGTCGCCGCACCGAAGTCGATCTGGAAATGTGAGAGCGAACTGAACAGTAAGGCGGGGAAGAAGATGTAGTAGATGAGCCTATCGAGTTGCGGCCAGAAATCTTGGCTCAGGCCGAACCAGCGACGCATCGCCGTACCCAATAAGATCAACAGGAAGATGGGGAGGATGACTTGGACGACGGCCATGGCTGTACGTTACCTCCCGCAGAGAGACGTGCCGAGCGTGATGCTCGGCACGCTTACCACTTTAGTTGTGCAACTGGTTAAGTTGCTTCGCGATCACATCGTGGCTCAACCACAACACAGGACCGGACGGATTCGAGGACTCATGGAACATCAATGGGCCGGTACCTTCCAACACCAAAGAACTCAGCACATCCGTCACCAGCGCATCACGGCTCTTGTGCATCTTGGTGATGTCATCCGACGTGCCGATCATCACATCCGCCAACTCGGGCGAGTTCGGCATCGGCCAAGCTTCGAAGTTGCGGAAACTAGCCATCACTGCGCTGTCGTTGTAGTCGTCGATGGTCTTGAGCAAGCCTTCGAGTGTCTGGCCTTCTTGCAACACATCTCGGCATGCTTGCCATTGCGCTTCCGCCCACGCTCCACCGCCCTCTCGTTTCAGCGCGGTCAACAGTGGGAACAAGGAAAGCTCCACGCCCACGAAGATGTCAGAAGAGTTGGTGCGGATCTCAGGACAGTTGTAGCAAGTCGCCTTGATACCTTGCGCCCAAGCCTTCTCTGCGTGTTGCTCCAACAGCATCTTCGCCTTACCTTGGGTGTAGCTGGTATAGGTCTGCCATTGATAGCGACCATCGATAAGGATCTCGGTGCCGTGGTAACCATAGGCGGTGTATCGCACTTGGCCACCTGATTTTTCCAAACGTGCGCGAATGGCTGCACTACCTTCGATCAGATACTGGAATGAGTTCGCGGTGACTTCATCGAAGTTCATCAGGATGAGCTTGCCCAGATCGCTGTTCAGCAACGCGCTGGAAGACATGAAGCGCTCGCCACGACCTTTGTAGATACGGTTTGCGATAGCGAGGAACACCTTCACCTTAGGGATACCACCGGCCATGGTGTGCGCGAAGAAGGCATTCGCGCCGTTCGGGATCATGCCATCCAACTCGGCCATCACTTTTGCCACGGAATCCTTGAAACGCTTCACGCCCACTGCGCGGCATTTTTCGATATGCGCGAAATCCAGCTTGTCGTCCTGCCAAGTCTTCAATGTGAGCACATCCAACAGATCGGTCGGTGTCTTCTCGCCCGCAGGTGCATCCAGATCAAAACCCGCCATCAACGGCACGTTGATGATGCGACCACCCAAGTTAGCTTCCGCCGTCGCCAACTCTTCAGCAGTCAACGCACGCAACGCATTGTTCTCATCACGACGCCCCACGGTGATACCCACGATGGTCATGCCTGCCTTGCGTGCTTCGTTCACCAATCCGTTGGCGTAGCCTCGGCCGAACAACTCACCGAACAGCACAAAGACATCGCCCTTGCGGAAGATGTTGGACTGCGGGACGTTACGTAGAGGGATAGGTGCTTTCATCACTAGGGACTCCGTTTTATATCGTTGCGAATCAAGAGCGGACTTGGCCGCTCACAAACAGGTGCGCATTGTACCGAAACGGCGGCGAAACGGCTCACCTTCGACATTCAGACGCGCCCCGCCGATGCCTGCAACACGGCCTTCAGCAAAGTCCAACAATGCCCGACGGAAGCGATCTCCACCTTCTCACCCGGCGCATGCGCACCACGGATGTCAGGCCCGAAGGAGATCATCTCCAGATGCGGATGGCTGGCGGCCAAAAGACCGCATTCGAGCCCGGCGTGGATCACCTGCAAAGAGGCCGGTTGGCCGAACTGCTGCACATACACCTCCTGACACAGGGCAAGCAAAGGGGATGCGGCATTCGGTGTCCATCCCGGATACGCACCGTCTTTGTATGCCTGTAATCCATAGCTTTGCGCATGTGAGACCAACTTGGTGGCCGATGCATCGGCGCGCGCATCGTGCAAGGAGCGCACCTTGAAGGTCGCTTTGAACTTCCCCTGCTCCAGACTCACCACGCCGAGATTACTTGAGGTGTCCGTCACGCCCGCAAAGTCCTCGCTCATCTGCGACACCCCGTTCACCACCACATCCAAGAAAGTCAGCAGGCGGTCTCGTTCCGCCTGTTGCAAAGCTAAACCGACCGGCATGTCATCCAATTCATAACTGAACGACACCTTCGCATCTGCCTCTGCGAAGCGTTGCCGCCATGCCGCCAGACGATGCTCCACCCAAACGTCGATGCCAGACACCACCGCGATAGGCACTGCACACACAGCGTACGCCTCACGCGGGATGGCATTACGCGCAGAGCCGCCATTCAATTCAACGAGGCGCACATCCGTGTGCGCAGAAAGATCACGCAGCGCCTCTGCCAACAACTTGATGGCATTGCCGCGCCCCAAATGGATGTCGATGCCGGAGTGCCCCCCGCGCAGACCGCTCACATCGAAACGCAACAACGCGAAGTCTTGCGGTATCTCCTCTTGTGCGCACTCATGGCGCACCTCCACATCCACTCCACCCGCACATCCCAGATAGAAATGCCCCCACTCCTCCGTATCCAGATTGATGAGCAGCTTGCCGTGCAAGGTGCCGGCTGTCAGACCGCGCGCACCGTCCATGCCTGACTCTTCGTTGATGGTGAGCAACACCTCCAGCGCCGGATGCATCAAGTTCGGTTCCTCCAGCGCAGCCAATGCCAGCGCCACCCCGATGCCGTTGTCCGCGCCCAATGTCGTGTCTTCCGCGATGAGCCAACCGTCGCGCACCATCGTCTTGATCGCATCGCGCTCGAAGTCATGCAGCGTCCCCGCATTGGCTTGGCACACCATATCGAGATGACCTTGCAGGATCACACCCGGCATCGCTTCGCAGCCGGGGCTGGCGGGTTTCTTCAAGATGAGGTTGCCGACTGCATCGACGACATGTGCGATACCGCGTGTTTGCGCCCACGCGATGAGGTGCTGTTTCAGCGCTTCCTCACGATAGGAAGCACGCGGGATCGCACACAGCGTGGCGAAGTGTGACCAGACGATTTGGGGGTGAAGGTTGTTCATGGGATTGGAAGTCATTACATGATTCAGTGTTGTGAGTGGATATCCTCTTCAGGTCGACACGATAACGTATTCCAACCAGCCTGTGACCCCAAGCACACACACAAACTTCCTCTCAAGAAAGCCAAGCACTTTCCGATAATGAAATTGAAGGGAGCAAGATCATGTGTAAAGTTTTTCTCACTACAGACCCAATGACGCAGCGCGGACTTTACGATGACGAATCTAAGTTCCTCGGCATCTTCAAGTCCTTGCGTGATGCAGAACAAGCCCTCGGTGACTTGCTGAATTTCTGCACCATCCGCTTCGTACGTTGAAGCCATCCTTGCCTTGAAGGACTAAGCGACGCACCCCGTCTGTTATCATCGCGTCCATGCTCAATATCCAGAATCTGACCTACCTGCAAGGTGGCACCCCGCTTCTCCAAAACGTGAATCTGCAAGCCTTCGCCGACCAGCGCATCGGTCTTGTCGGCAAGAACGGGTGCGGCAAATCGACCCTGTTCCGACTCATTCGCGGCGAGATCAAACCCGACGGCGGCGAAGTGTCGCTGCAAGCGGGCAAGACCATCGCCTTCGTCGAACAAGAGATCGCCAATGCCGAATGTGCCGCCTTGGAATTCGTACTGGATGGTGATGCCGAACTGCGCGTATTGGAAAAGACCCTCGCCAAAGAGAGCCACGATGCCGCATGGTTCGACGCACAACATCGCTACGAAGCCATCGATGGTTATGGTGCGCCTGCACGTGCTGCGCAACTGCTGAATGGCTTAGGTTTTGCCAACGACAGCTTGCAGCGCACCGTCGCCAGCTTCTCCGGTGGCTGGCGCATGCGACTCAATCTGGCCCGCGCGCTGATGCACCGCGCCGACCTGCTGCTACTCGACGAACCCACCAACCACCTCGACCTCGAAGCCATCCTATGGCTGGAACAATATCTGGCGCGTTACCCCGGCAGCATCTTGCTGGTGTCGCACGACCGCGAATTCCTCAATGCCTGCGTCAATCGCATCGCCCATGTGCATGACTGCACCATCGACATCTACACCGGCGATTACGACGACTTCGAGCGTGCCCGTGCCGAACGCCTCGCGCAACACACCCAAGCATTCGAGCGCCAACAAGAAAAGATCGCGCACATGGAAGACTTCGTGCGCCGCTTCCGCGCTCAAGCCACCAAGGCGAAACAAGCGCAGAGCCGCATCAAGGCATTGGAACGCATCACACGCATCGCCCCTGTGCATGTCACCGATGGACATTTCGAGTTGGAGATCGAAGCGCCGGAACGCAGCCCCGACTTGT
>JAVBYP010000178.1 GCA_030823965.1 Sideroxydans sp. | reverse complement strand
TCAGTGTAGCTAAAGATTTCAGTGGCTATGTCGTCGGCTTGGCCTACACCAGCACTGACGCTGGCCCTGCATGGACATATACGACTGGCGACAAATGGGGAAAGAGCGTCGTAGCGCTTTCCGTGCTCCACTCAATGTAATCGAATAGAGGGGGCCTAGCCCCCTCAAACCTAAAGGAGTGTGAAGATGAAAATGGTCACAGCAATCATCAAGCCATTCAAGTTGGACGAAGTGCGTGAAGCGCTGTCCGCGATGGATGTGCAAGGCATCACCGTCACCGAAGTCAAAGGTTTCGGTCGCCAAAAGGGACACACCGAGTTGTATCGCGGTGCGGAATATGTCGTGGACTTCTTGCCTAAGATCAAATTGGAAGCAGCGATCAAGGCAGACCAGCTGGACCGCGTGATTGAAGCGATCGAGAAGGCAGCCCAGACCGGCAAGATCGGCGACGGCAAGATCTTCGTGCAAGACCTCGAACAGGTCATCCGCATCCGTACCGGCGAAGTCGGTCCTGAAGCCCTTTAAGGAGAACATGATGAAGAAAATATTAGCCTCATTCATGCTGCTGGCCATGTTGTGCGGCCTCGCGGCACCGGCTTTCGCAGAAGAGGCGGCACCTGCCGCAGCGACTACGACTGTAGCCGAAGCTGCTGCTGAAGTGGCACCTGCCGTTGAAGCACCTGCTGCCGCACCTGCCCCCGTCCCTAACAAGGGCGATACCAGCTTCATGCTGCTCGCTACCGTGTTGGTGATCATGATGTCCATCCCTGGCTTGGCCTTGTTCTACGGCGGTCTGGTACGTAGCAAGAACATGCTGTCCATCTTGATGCAAGTGTTCAGCATCTTCGCGCTGATCACTGTGTTGTGGGCGATCTACGGTTACTCGTTGGCCTTCACTACTGGCAACGCGTTCATCGGTGGATTCGACCGTGTGTTGTTGAAAGGTGTGTTCGACCCAGCTACGGGTGCCGTCGCTAACGCAGCCACTTTCAGCAAAGGCGTGGTCATCCCTGAGTTCGCTTTCATCGCGTTCCAAGCCACTTTCGCTGCGATCACCGTCGCACTGGTAGTTGGTGCGTTCGCTGAGCGTATGAAGTTCGCTTCCGTGATGTTGTTCTCGGCACTGTGGTTCACCTTCGCTTACTTGCCGATCGCACACATGGTTTGGTTCTGGGCGGGTCCTGATGCTTACACTGACGCTGCTGCTGCTGAAGCTGCTACTGCGACTGCAGGCTGGTTGTTCCAAAAAGGAGCACTGGACTTCGCTGGCGGTACGGTCGTACACATCAACGCCGCTATCGCAGGTCTGGTCGGTGCATTCTTGATCGGCAAGCGTATCGGTTACGGCAAAGAAGCAATGGCACCTCACAACCTCGTGATGACCATGATCGGCGCTGCATTGTTGTGGGTGGGTTGGTTCGGTTTCAACGCAGGTTCTGCGCTGGAAGCGGGCGGTACAGCTACCCTGGCATTCGCTAACACTTTGATCGCAACGGCTGCTGCTGTAGTGACTTGGTTGGGTGCGGAATGGATGTTGAAGGGCAAACCTAGCTTGTTGGGTGCAGCATCTGGTGCAGTTGCAGGTCTGGTAGCGATCACACCAGCTTGCGGTTGGGTCGGTATCGGTGGCGGCCTGATCATCGGCGCACTGGCTGGCGTGACTTGCTTCTGGGGTGTGACTGGCCTGAAGAAACTGTTGGGTGCGGACGACTCTCTGGACGTGTTCGGTATCCACGGTATCGGCGGTATCTTGGGCGCGTTGCTGACTGGCGTGTTCAACACTTGGAGCATGGGCGGTACAGGCATCGTCGACTACGTGAACAACACCATCGTCGATACCACCATCAGCTCACAAGTATGGATCCAAGCACAAGCTGTATTGACCACGGTCATCTGGTCTGGTGTGGTCGCATTCATCTGCTACAAGATCGTTGACCTGACTATCGGTCTGCGTGTGAAGGAAGAAGACGAGCGCGAAGGTCTGGATACCACAGCCCACGGCGAGCGTGCTTACAACCTGTAAACCTCTCCTCCCTGGAGCCTCCCCGGCTCCTCTTTCAAGGGCACCGCAAGGTGCCCTTTTTTTACCCCACAAGACAAACTACTGGAGGATTCAATGGCTGGCGAAATGGAACAACTCTTTTCTGTCGTAGGGCGTGTGTACGTCATGCTCAGAAGAGAAACCAACAGGATGATCGATGTGGAATGGACTATCACCAACGCAGACTATGCGCGCGAGGTGATCAGGCTTGCACGCACGACTGGGGTGGATGAGTTGATCGAGCTAGCGAACCGTATCGAGGATACGCACCCGCTGCTTCCCAGGATCAAGCGCGTAGAGGTCATACCACCGACCGTATCGTTCGATGCGCCTAAGTACGTACAGAGTTTGCGTTAGAACTAGCGATGCTGCTGATCGGTGATCAGCAGCTCAAAAGTGGCGATGGGAAGGGGCTTGCTGAAGAGATAACCTTGTAGTTCATCACAACCGATACCATGCAAGAAGGCTTGCTGATACGCGGTCTCGACACCTTCGGCGATGACCTTCATGCCGAGGCTATGTCCGAGTGCAACGATGGCTTTTAGGATGGCGATGTTGCTCGGCTCAGTCTCCAGATGGCTGACGAACACCTGATCGATCTTGAGCCTATCCACAGGAAAATCTTTCAGATACGCCATACTGGAATAGCCCGTACCAAAATCGTCGATGGCCAATTTCACACCCAGCGCTTTCAATTCATGCAGAGTCTTGATGAAGCTGCCAGTGTCATGCACCAAGCTGCTCTCGGTGATCTCTAGTTCCAGGCAGGATGGATCCAATGAGGTCTCTACGAGCACCTCTCTCACAGACTGTACCAATCCAGATTGACGGAACTGCCTAGGCGAGACATTCACTGCGATAGGAAGCGCCACGCCATATTGCTCTTTGAGCCTCACCGCTTGGCGGCAGGCTGCACGCAATACCCAGAGACCGATGTCTTCGATCAATCCTGTCTCTTCGGCGATGGGGATGAAGCTGGCTGGAGAGATCATGTTCTGCCCCGGAGGTTGCCAACGGATGAGCGCCTCCGCACCACATATCTTCCCGCTTGAAAGATCCAGTTTTGGTTGGTAATGCAACAGGAACTCATCGTTCTTGAGCGCGTGTCGCATGCGGTATTCCATCTCCACACGCTCCATCAACAAATGATTGAGCTCTTCCGTATAGAACTGGAAATTGTTACGCCCAGATCGTTTCGACTTATACATCGCAGAGTCTGCGAATTTAAGGAGCGTCGTGGTATCGCGCCCATCGTCGGGATAGATGCTGATGCCGATGCTGCACGAGATGACGAAGTCTCGCTCTTCGATATGACATGGAAGAGCCACTGCCGCCATCACGCGCTGCATACTCTCAGAGATATCTTCGATCTTGTTCAAGCCCGTCAACAATATGACGAACTCATCCCCACCCAAACGCACCACGGTATCCGATTCGCGCACACAGTCGGACAATCTAGCCGCCATGGTCTTGAGCAACTGATCGCCCGCATGATGCCCCATGCTGTCATTGATGATCTTGAACTGGTCTAGGTCGATGAAGGCGACCGCCACCTTGCTGGCGTAGCGGTCGGCGATCCCGATGTATTGCTGCAAACGATCTGATAGCAAGGTCCTATTGGGAAGGCCAGTCAACGCGTCATGCGTCGCCTGATATTCGATCTGCTGCTCGTAGCTCTTGCGCTCGGTGATGTCCTCGACCGTCCCTTCGTAGAAGATCAACTTGCCCTGAGCATCGCGCACTTCGCGCGCGTTCTCTGATATCCAGATGATGTCGCCATTCTTGCAAAAGACCCGTGCCTCAAAATTCTTTACATGCCCATGATCGCTCATCAGCGCGATGAATTCTTCGCGCCTGTGCGGATCCACATACAGTTGCTTCTCGATGTTGGATATCCCCTGCGCCAGATCTTGGACTGAGTCATAGCCATATATCTGCGCCAGCGCAGGATTGAAGTTCAGATATTGCCCTTCTGGAGAAGTTTGATAGATCCCCTCTATGGCATTCTCGAATATCGAGCGATAGCGTTCTTTAGCTTCCAATGCCGCTATTTCGCTCAACTTCCTAGGTGTCACGTTCTGGATAAAACCCTCGATGGCCTCTATCTTTCCTTGGGCGTCGTATACCGGCGAACCTCGTTCTGACACCCATCTGATATCACCATCCGCATGCACGATACGATATTCGACATGGAATCGTCGTCCATTCGAGACGGCCTTCTCTATCTCCGCACGAACTCTTGCACGGTCTTCCGGATAGGTGATCTCCTCATAGTAGAAGGTCGCGTTACTCAATAAAGAATCCGGTGGGTGGCCCGTCAATTCACTCCACCCTTCACTCGCATACACCATCGTCCACTTGGAGTCATATAGACAGCAGTACACCATCCCATAAAGGTTCTTCACCAATACGTTGAGCACGCGGTCACTATCTTCCAACTTAGCACGCAGACCTGGGCTGGCGTTCTGTTTTGCGAGCGATATCTTGGTTTTCGCTAACATGATAGGTGTCTCATTCTTTGACTGCGCTGATGCATATGACAGAAGTTCATGATCAAGCAGCGAGTCGAGCTTGCGGCTGTGTCACTTCGAATTGGTTTGTCAGTAACTGCAAGCGCTGAGATGTCTGTCTAGCCTGTGCCATGCTGAAGTTCAAAGTATCTAGCGCGCTATTCATGGAGCCCGCCACCGTCGCGATGCCTCGCACATCTTCCCCATATCGGTGCGTGCTGTCTGCGATGCCCTGGATCAGACTGAACATCCGCTCAAGGATCTCCTTCATCTCAGTGTTTTCTGACGCCGCAGACTCGGCCATGCGCAACCCCTCTTCGATACCCACAGACCCTTGTTCCATGATCTGGACTGCTTCCCGAGCTTGGCCCTGTACCGTGTCGATCATCTTTCTGATCTCCTGAGTGGCTCCCGTGGTTCGCTCGGCGAGCTTACGCACCTCGTCCGCCACCACCGAGAATCCTCTTCCTGCTTCACCAGCGCGTGCCGCTTCGATGGCCGCATTGAGTGCCAGTAGATTCGTCTGCTCGGCGATCGCATTGATCACGGTCACGATCTTTCCGATCTCTTCAGCGCTCTTACTCAAACGACCGATGGTTTGCGCAGACTGCTCCAAAGAACCGCGAATACCTTGTGTGCGCAGTTGCACCTGTTTGAATTGTTGCTGCGCATGTTCGACCGCCTTCTGGGTGATGAGCTTGATCTCGGCCGTCGTCTGAGTCGCAGAGTCGATATCCGATATCTGCCTTTGCAAAGAGGCCATGATCTCTTGTATCGCCGCCAACACCTGTTGTGTCGCCACCGTCGCCTCTTGGTTCCTATCCATCATGTCCTGGTGATTGCCTTCCATCTCACCAGTCGCTTGGATGACTTGGCTGACCGTCCCATCCAACGTATCGATGAAACTATTCACCCACTGTGACATGACGGCAGGTTCATCGATGGCGGCATGATTCCGATCCAAACGCTGTGAAAGGTTGCCGCCGCCCTCTGCTAGACCTCGGATCATGCGCGCCATGAATCGCAAACGTTCTGTCATCGGTTTCAGCGCGTATCGATAGAACAGTATCGCTCCCAAACCCAAAAACAAGAGGTTGATCAAGCCAGTTTCCAAAGTATCGAGGTGCAAGAGATAGCTGCTTCCGAATGTGATCAGCCACGTCATGAAGACCAATATCAAGTTGGATTGCATCATGCGGAAATTGACGGAGCGGAAGCGATTCGCTTCCTCAAGGTCTGCCTCACACATCATGCCCCAGACATCCAATGAACCCGGCATCTGTAGTGTGACGCCCGCCCCGATCACAGGGATGTGGCGATAGTCTGGATAACCCGGATAGGTGACGAACATATTCTCTCCGCGCGCGATGGTCTCGCGGACTCCGGGATGCAGGTCGTTGGTTGCCGGGTCATTGAACCTCAATTCCAGTTCGGTATGTTTGTCCACCCAGACCGTCCCATAATCGGTACGCACACCTTGCTTGAGGTTGTCACCAAGGCTGAACGCACTATCTTCGAAACGGGAGCGTGACAATGCAGTACCGGGCCGGATGTTCGGATCGAACTCCGACTTCACCATGAAGAGATAGTTGTCTCCAGAGTCCACGAAGACATGCCCCGCCTCGCGCTGGATCAAGTCACCTAATACATCGTTCGGGACACGTCCACACAGCGCACCCACGACCTTGTCGCCAACGCTGATCGGCAGATAGAACATCAGCGTCACTGCATCATGGAACTTCGAGCTGGAAGGGCCCACTTCCTTGGTCTTTGGGTCGACATACGGGCCATGTAAGAAACGTCGAGCCAACCCCGCTTCAACCGCCTTAGCTGGCAATCTATAGGAAGCGACGTTGGTGTAGTGACTGCTGGCGATCACTTGCCCAGAGGTATCGATGAACAACAACTCTGAAAAGTCCGCGCTTCTTGCCCGCATACTTTGCATCAGCTTGGATGTGGGGCGCGGCAATTCGCGACGCAGCTCTTCTGCCATCGTCTCCAACAATTTCCATTGTTGATTTGCCCAGCTTACAAGTGCCAGCCGTCGCGTCGCAGCAAGCCCCTCGAATGTCTGCTCGAGGATCGGATAGCGGCGGCGATTGATAAAAGTCGACCAGCGCAGGGCGAACTTGCCTGTCTTGCCGAACCAAGGCAGCCAACTACGTTCGTGTCTGTCTCGCCTCATGAGGTCACTCTTCAACATGCTCTACTCCTTGCTATCGATGTCATGCAAGAAGTACAGCAATTTCCAAGCCATCAGCCTGATGAGGCCATCCTATGGGGTAGACGAATCGATCTCGCTCGGAATCGCCCTGATTTGGGGCACACCATT
>JAVBYP010000208.1 GCA_030823965.1 Sideroxydans sp. | reverse complement strand
TCGCTGATGATCACACGCCACTGCATCCGCTACTCTTTGAGTCTATGCCCCAAGCAAGCGAAAGGTGTGATCGGCGTACAAGGCCAAGTGCGCGCCGAACCGATGACTCTCATCAACGGCAGTGAAAGATTACGTTTGGAATTCGATTGCAAAGCGTGCGAGATGCACGTGATGGGGAAGATGAAGAAACATGTCTTGAGATCAGCTCCGCCGAGCGTGGTGCCGATCACTTTCCATCAGCATCGCTAAGAGACGATCACAGACCTGCCCACCACAGTCTCAGCCTGAGTCCTATCTCTGTCGTGTAACCCACTTCGACGAACTGTATCTTTCCATCCGGCGCGATGATGAAGCTGGCGGGTACGGCGTGCACGCCCCACACTTCTGAGATGCTGCCATCGGGATCATTCACCGTGAGGAAGTCTATCCCCTGCTCTTGCATATATTGCTTCACTTCATTGGTGAGGCCGCTGTTCATCGCGACGGTGATGGTGTTCGGATAGTCATGCGCGATGGCGGCGATCGTGCCCTGTTCAGTGCGACAGATGGGACACCATGTCGCCCAGAAGTGCACCAATGTGGGTTTGTCTGGATGTGCGGGCAGTTCGTAAAGCTGCTGTGTCAAGGTCACGCCTTTCAACACGGGCGCTGCGCCACTCACCATATCGCGTTGTTGCCATAGACGGATGCCCGCTACGACCACGATGATGATGAGTGCATTGATGGCATAGCGCCGCCATTTTTCCCTATGGGGTGGTTTGCCTGATTCGTTCTCGTTTGATTCGTTCATCACAGCATCCTATTCGGTTCGCGCCCGATTGTCGCATCGCCTTCTCACCTTGGCGATGCTTTGCATCCAAATGGTGACATCTTGGCTTGGACACCGCCTCGCCACGATGATGATTTATGCCTCCTTTCGGAGTATCCTTTCCCCATAAGATATATAACGATTTGGCGGGGGAGTCGTGATGAACAAGTTCGTGATGGGCGCAGGCATTATCTGCGTATCGATACTTTTGGTGGCGGGGCTATTCGCCCACAAGAAATTCACTGGCGAGGCACATTTCGTCACCTCCGAGCGTTGCGCCGAATGCCATCAATTGCAACACGCTTCGTGGCAACAGACCTTACATCCCAAGATATTCCGTCCTGTCACGTCAGACAGCGACATCCTAGGTGACTTTTCCAAACCCGACCCCGCAGTGACGTTCAAGAAAGAGGACATCAAGTACGTCGTCGGCAGCAAGTGGGAGCAAGTCTACGTACATATGGTGAATGGTGAATATTACCCACTGACCGCAAAATGGATGGTGATGCAGAAGAAATGGGTTCCCTATAAGGTGAAAGACTGGAAAGAGACCCCCATGACCAAGAAGTGCAACGGTTGCCACACAACAGGCTTCGACCCTGCAACCGGGAAGTTCAAGGAGTTCGGTGTGGGGTGTGAATCATGTCATGGCCCCGGAAGCCGTCATGCCGCTCATCGCCAACAAGAACAAAGCTCGCTTTGTGCGCTATGCCATGACGATGCGCGGGCTACCAATTCGAAGTTGGGGGCTGACATCGTGCGCACAGTGGCGCCTTCGGTATGCGGGCAGTGCCATACACGTGGCAAGAATGGCGAGGCTGGATCGATCCCAGCTGGCACCTTCGACTTCCCGGTGAACAACATCCCCGGGGATGATTTCACCAAGAATTACAAACAAAAAGTGTCCAAGAACGATACTGAGCAGAAATTCTGGTGGGGCTTTGGTATCTCGAAAGACCGCCATCAGGAGTTCGCCGATTGGAACAATTCCAAGCACGCCCAAGCGCTAGCCAACCTGCAAGCGATCGATGAGACACGTGGCGCTAGTTGTAGCCAAGGCAAGCGCGATGACAAGTGTATGAACTGCCACTCGGCGGATTACCATCTGGCGAAGGAGGGGATGAAGCCCACATTGGATACGGCGAAATACGGTGTCACCTGTGTCTCCTGTCACGAACCCCACGGGCTGGATAAACAAGCACACGACGAATACGACAACAAATGTGGAAATTGCCATCTGGCTAACTTCTCCAGCCGCTCAGGTGAATCCTCCAAGAAGCCACACGCGCCCTGCCCTGCTGGCAAAGTCACTTGCGCAGATTGTCATATGCCTCGCACCGTAAAGACTGGTGGTTTCTTCAGTTTGCGTAACCATGCCTTCCGCATCGTGCCGCCTCAAGCCAGCTTGCAGGAAGCCATCCCTAACTCTTGTCAGAACAGCGACTGCCATCAAGATAAGCCGCTGGCGTGGGCGATCAAAGAGTTCGACCGACACTATCCGGGAGTGGCCAAAAAGCTCCTGCAAGCGAATAAGAATTGATGCAAAAGCTTCCCTTCCACAGACGCATCACGGTCAAGCTGACCGCGCTTCTGGGCGTGTTGGTGCTGTGCGGCGCGCTTGCGGGTGCGATCACCTCGATTCAATTGGCCCAACGTGAGTTCTTCCACATCATGGGCCAGCAGTTCGATTCGACTTTCGTGTTCGCCGAGAACTCGCTGGACATCGTCGGCCAGATGGCGCGGACTTGGGGACAGAGCTTTGCCAACGATCCCGATCTCTCCAAGCAGATGAGAGGCCCACATGGCGCGATCATCCGTCAGATCGAATCGATGCGCGAGAACGCCCATTGTGATGCGGTCATCGTGCTGGACTCACAGGGCCGCATCATTCACCACAGCGCTTTCCCCGAGAAAGACGGCGAGTCACTCATGTCGTGGCTGATCGTCAGGCAAGCCGTAAATGAGGGTAGATCGTCTTACGCGATCATCGAGGAGTCCGGCAATTTCATCATCTACGGTAGTGGACTCACGCCGAAGAACAGAGCGGGCTCACGCGACCACATCGTGCTAACCGGATTCAAGATTTCCGACGAACTGGTCAGCGAATTGAGCCAGAACACCTCGATTGGACTCACGTTCATCCGGCGCACTGCCGTGATGGCCTCTAGCTTCAACACCTCGAACAGAAAACTGATCGACTCACCTGTCTCTTTCCTTGATTACCAGCTGCTATACAACCAGCCCGAAGTCACCAAAGAAGTGATGATCGACACTGAGTCCTATTTTGCATCGGTACGCCAGTTGCGTTTATTGGACCCGAGCATGGATGGCTCACTCCTGCTCACTTACCCGACACGTGAATTGGATCTGATCATCCATCGTCTGCAACACGGCTACCTGTGGCTGTTCGCCCTTGGCATGCTGGCGTTCGCCTTATTCGCTTGGCTCATCTCGTCACTCATCATGTCACCGTTGCGCAAGCTCTCGGCACGCGCTCAACAGATCGCACAGGGCGACCTGACGCCCACCCACTTCGATCTGAACGACGAGATCGGCAGCATCGCCTCTTCCTTCAACGACTTGATGCACGAACTGGCGACCAATAAACAAAAGATAGAACGCCATGCCGACGAGTTGGAGCAGCTGGTCGCACAACGCACACATGAGTTGAGCCTCGCCAATGATGAACTGACCAAACAGGCCACACACGATGCATTGACCGGCCTGCCGAATCGCAAATTATTCAATGACCGCCTGCATCAAGCCGTGATGTTGGCGCATCGCAACAACGTAGGCTTAGCCCTGATGTTCATCGATCTAGACCGCTTCAAATGGGTCAATGACACCTTTGGTCATGCTGCGGGCGACGAGTTGCTCGTCGAGACGGCCCGACGCATCCAGACCTGTTTGCGCGAAGGTGACACGTTCGCTCGTTTGGGCGGTGACGAGTTCACCGTGATTCTGCCTCAGCCAGGCCTGCTGTCGGACATCGAGAATGTGGCTGAACGGATATTGAAGAATCTGACCGCCCCCTTCGACTTGTCCGCAGCTCCCGATACGAAGATCAGCGGAAGTATAGGTATCGCCGTCTATCCAGAGAGCGGAGACTCCGCAGCGAAGCTGCTACTCCATGCCGACCAAGCGATGTATAGCGCAAAAAGATCTGGTCGCGCCACCTATCATTTCTGGACACCCCTGAAGCCCACCGCCAATCAGGAAGCGGAAAAGGCGCCTAAGCAATAAATCGCGCCATCACTCGAAATCGCCCCAAGGATTCTTGGACGCACTTTTGGTACGCGTCTCGAACTTCTCGATGTCGCGCCTATCCCGCTTGGTGGGGCGACCTTTGAACGTAGGGAGTGGAAGTGCTTTGTTCTGTTCAGCGATGGCGGCACGGCGCGTTTTGCTCTCGTCCGTCTCGCGATACAACTTCTGCGCTTCCGGTGCACCGCCGCGTTTGTTGGAAAGACCCAACACTTCCACGTCGTAGTAGATTTGTCCTTGGCGAACGAGCAACCTATCCCCCACGCCGATGGTCTTGGCCGGTTTGATGCGCGCTTCGTTCATCGTCACCTTGCCGCTCTCGACGGCATCAGAAGCGATGCTGCGCGTCTTGTAAAAACGCGCAGCCCACAGCCATTTGTCGACACGGAGTTTGTCAGCGGAGTCGGTCATTTAAATTCAATATTTCTGAAGGCCGGGTTGAGCGCGTCAGAAAACCGTAGCGAGCGGTTGGAGTGCAAGGCGCACGGAGCGCAGAAACCGGAATGTGCTAAATGCACATGAGGATTTCGAGCACCGCGCAACGCCGCAATCCGACCGCGCAGTAGGTTTTGTGATGCGCGAGTTACTTCACGCAGTCCACGTAATAGAAACGCGCCCCATCACGATTCTCTGAAACCAGTCCGTGGATGTCCGTCTCGAACCCAGGGAACTTCTTATTGAAGTCACGTGCAAATCTGAGGTAATTCATGATCGTCTTGTTAAAGACTTCGCCGGGAATGAGGAGCGGGATACCGGGTGGATAGGGTGTGAGCAACACGGCGGTGATACGACCTTCCAAGTCGTCGATCGCCACACGCTCGATCTCGCCATGCGCCATCTTGGCGAAGGCATCCGACGGCTTCATCGCGGGGACCATGTCGGACAGATACATCTCGGTGGTGAGTTTCGCCACATCGTTCGCTTTGTAGATGCCGTGGATCTGATCGCACAGGTCACGCAGGCCGATCTTCTCGTAGCGCGGATTCTTGGCGATGAACTCGGGCAACACACGCCATAGCGGCTGGTTCTTGTCGTAGTCGTCTTTGAACTGTTGCAACTCGGTCACCATGCTGTTCCAGCGACCTTTGGTGATGCCGATGGTGAACATGATGAAGAAGGAATACAGACCGCACTTCTCCACCACCACACCGTGCTCCGACAGATATTTGGTGACGATACTGGCGGGGATGCCGCTGTCGGCAAAGTCTCCATCAACGTCCAAGCCCGGCGTAACGACCGTCGCTTTGATCGGGTCGAGCATGTTGAACCCTTCGGCCAACTTGCCGAAGCCGTGCCAACGATCATCTGCACGCAGCACCCAATCTTCGCGGTCAGCCATACCGTCTTCTGACAGGTAATCCGGCCCCCACACCTTGAACCACCAGTCCGCGCCCCACTCTTCATCCACCTTGCGCATGGCGCGGCGGAAGTCGAGTGCCTCTGCGATGGACTCTTCCACCAGCGCGGTGCCGCCGGGTGGTTCCATCATCGCAGCGGCCACGTCGCACGAGGCGATGATGGCGTATTGCGGCGAGGTGGAGGTGTGCATCAGATAGGCTTCGTTGAAGCAGTCGCGGTCGAGCTTGCGCGTCTCACTATCGCGCACCAAGATCTGTGAGGCTTGCGACAGACCTGCCAACAATTTATGCGTGGATTGAGTGGCGAAGATCATCGACTCTTTTGCACGTGGACGATCTTTGCCGATGGCGTGCATGTCTTTGTAGAAATCATGGAAGGCCGCATGCGGCAACCATGCTTCGTCGAAGTGCAAGGTATCGATCTTGCCATCGAGCAGTTTCTTCAGCGTCTCCACGTTGTACAACACGCCGTCGTAAGTGCTTTGCGTGATGGTCAACACGCGAGGTTTACGTGTCTTGTCCTTGATGAACGGATTCGCATCGATCTTGCGCTGGATCTCTTCTGGCTGGAATTCGCTCAAAGGGATAGGACCGATGATGCCGAAGTTGTTACGCGTGGGGCGCAAGAAGACGGGCACCGCACCGGTCATCATGATCGCGTGCAGGATGGATTTGTGACAGTTCCTATCCACCACCACGATGTCATCCGGGGCGACCGTGGAGTGCCACACGATCTTGTTCGAAGTGGATGTGCCGTTGGTGACGAAGAACAAGTGGTCCGCATTGAAGATGCGCGCTGCATTGCGCTCGGATGCGGCGACCGGACCTGTGTGGTCAAGCAACTGCCCCAATTCATCTACCGCGTTACACACGTCGGCACGCAACATGTTCTCGCCAAAGAATTGATGGAACATGCGCCCCACAGGCGATTTCAGGAACGCCACACCACCCGAGTGTCCGGGACAATGCCATGAATAGGAACCGTCTTGAGCATAGCCTACCAATGCACGGAAGAATGGCGGCGCGAGTGAATCCATGTAGGACTTGGCTTCACGGATGATGTGACGCGCCACGAACTCTGGTGTGTCCTCATGCATGTGGATGAAACCGTGCAACTCACGCAGGATGTCGTTAGGGATGTGGCGCGAAGTGCGCGTCTCACCGTAAAGATAGATGGGAATGTCAGCGTTCTTGTAGCGGATCTCTTCCACGAAGGCGCGCAGCGTACGTAGCGCGACTTCAGTCTCTTCCGCACTCCCCGCACCGAACTCTTCATCGTCGATGGACAACACGAAGGCCGATGCGCGGCTCTGTTGTTGCGCGAACGAAGTCAGGTCGCCGTAGCTGGTCATACCGACCACTTCGATACCTTCTTTCTCCAGCGCGTCCGCCAGATCACGAATGCCGTGACCGCTGGCGTTCTCCGAACGGTAGTCTTCGTCGATGATGATGATGGGGAAGTTGAATTTCATGGTTGACTCCTAATGGAGATTACAAATTAATAAATAAGGTGGGTTCTTCGCAGGCTTGTAGTCTAGCTGCGCTTTGTTACGAAACAAGGATCATCCCTGTGGTGGATATGCACTCTCAAGGT
>JAVBYP010000002.1 GCA_030823965.1 Sideroxydans sp. | reverse complement strand
GACCCGCCCAGGAACTCGCGCGGACAGTGATGGTGGCGTTCATTTTCTGGACCACCGCCTCAGTTTTGGCATTTGTACCTCCGGGCAGCGCAATGCTTCGCACTCCTCGGCAATCTCCCGCCGAAGCCGGCGAAGAGTCTTGGCCGTGCCATCCCTGTCCGCGTACTGCAGGGGTGAGAGGTGCAAGATTTTCGTCATCAGCCCAGCACGCTCGAAGCGAAATGCCACGTAGCCGCCGGGCTTGACGGTCTTGCGGTTGGTCAAAGTCCGTTCAGTTGCGCGCATAGCTTGAATCGCTCAACTTTGGACTGAATGCGGGCGGCCACGATTTGCCCCTGGTGCAGCGGGTCTGTGGTGCTGCGGATGCACTTGGATTGGCCGGAAATCGTGGCTTCGATGCAGCGAATCTTGAAGATAAGCCGTCCGCGGCGAATTGCACGCATCAGGCAGCTCATGATCCGTTCCCTATGGCCTTGGCCAGCACCGCATCGCGCTCATTTGCCCGGGTGATGCCCTCGCCGGCGACGCCGTGGAGCTCGTTCATGCAGCCCCATTCGTTCTTTTGCGCAGTGGTCATCACCGCCAAGGCATTGCGAATGATCTGGTGGGCCGCGCGCAGCTCCTCAAGCAGTTCTGGCGCTGCAGCACGAAGGTAGAAGTCAGCAAGCTGACGCTGATTGGTGTCGATGCAGTGCTGCTGATACCCGGGGTTCTTGGGGTCACCCATGCCCACTGCGTTCATCACATCGGCAACGCTCGTTTGCCGGGTGCTGAAAATGGCACGGTGTTCCTGAAAAACGACGTTCCCGGCCTGGTCGATGATCTGAATGGCGTAGGGAGCTGATTCCGGTTGCCGAACGAAGAGCGGCCCCGGCGTGTGATTGCCTTTCTGCATGATCCCTCCTGATTGGTTGTTTGCTTTGGTGAGCGGGCTGGCGCCGGTAGCGGGGTTGGTTGATCGGCCGGATAGGGATTCCGGCCTTTGCGCTTAACCCACTCGCCAAAACGCCCTCGGGGGAGGGCGCTTGGAGTCAAGTGAGGCCCGGTGAGCCTCACGTGCAATGTCAAAAGTGGTGTTTGGTGTTTCCTTGAGAACAGCCTCGGCTATGTCTCGGCATCCCCGGCATTTGTTTAGCGCCCGACGGTGGATTGCAGACTGATCTGCTCGGCGCTCTTCCAGCGATTGCCTTTGCTGCGTTCGACTGGAATGACTGGTTGTTAAAGAGGTGTGCGGCGGTTGTTTGCTGCGGTTGGTGAATTATCGGTATTCCGTTATATGCAGTCAAGCGGAATTCCGATAATTAGCGGTATGCTTTTCAAAACTACCGATGGCAGACGGTCACAGGCACGTTGCGTCCTGTTGCGCTAGCTCCGGGGAGCAATCACATCCCGGACTCGTTGTCGGGAGAAGAAAGCAGAGGGAAAAGCGGAGTGCTTTGCGCGCTAAGGTCGGTGAAACTCAGGTGGACCTGGTGTAGTGGGCCAGCAATCCCTGATGCCCGGTCATCCCCAATATCTGGACGCTCCGCTGTTGGCGTTGATAGGCCGGGCAATATGTTGCATGGAGAGCTGACCCTAGACGGAAAGGAAAGACGCTGCCCGATCTTCCGGTGTGCGCCGTGATTTACGAGGACGTCAACATCAAAACCTCATGCCAGAGCGAACCGAGCTGCTCATTTCGAACTGCTTCGCCCTTAGACACTTTCCACTTCTGTGCGCTTCGCTCGAGGAAAGCTTTACGAACTCAAGAAAGCGAGAGCACTTGTCCCTCTGGAACAGGCGGCGTTGATTGTTGGCATTCCGCGTCAGAATGACTTTGCTTTTTCTGAGCGACAGCATGCTGTGCGACAGAACTGTGTCAGCCCCCCCGCACGTCCCGTCGAATTAGAAGTCTGTCCTCTTTCGACAATCTCAGGACAACTTTCGAAGCAAACTCTGGCGGATATTTTCCGATTCCTGTGGAGAAGATAATTTGGAGTGGCTTGCTCCGCGGATTCTCAAGTTCTTCAATCTGCCGAAGCATCTTAACGAGCCCCTCAAGGTCAATCCCAGCCGTTTCAGGGGTGTCAACCAAAAGAAGGCGAGGGAAGGGAATGTCCGAAAGTAGCGCCAACTGCAACAAACCTAAGTAGTAGAGGAAACGCTTTGGAACCTTGGCGCTATGCTCCCGATACTGGCCGTTGTTGATAATCGGCAGGTACGTTTGTGGGTCGATGGCTGCACTCCTGCAATCAGCGACCACGGACGTCATAAAATCATTGTAGACTCGGTCAAACTCACCAATCTGGTTCTGCAATTCGACCCTTGATTCGCCATCGAGTCGCTGGACTTCAAGCTTTGCTCTCTCGAGCAGAGTCTTTTTGTCATTTTGACGTTTCAGGAGGGAGCCAAGCTTACTCTCCAGTCTGAATGCTTCTTGGCACTTGGCGAGTTTCTCGCGCGACTCCAGAAGTTTCTCGTCGAGCTCTTCCATCGCTCTCTCGACTCGATCTGGGCTAGCGCCAGCTTCCTCAAATCGCTCCCGTTTTGCGGAAATATCGCGTAATACCCTCTCGCGCTCCTCGTTCCAATGCGTGTGCTCCTCTCGGACACCACGTATCGCCAGACGCAAGGTTCCGAGTGCCTTGGTCTTTCCTTTTAGAATTTCCAAGTACTCGGCCGGGCTATAGAAGAATCGCTGGTAATCCTGCTCTTCAACGGTCTGCCCGCAAACGCAGTGCCCGGGAGTCCGCAAGACATCGTTCAAGCAATAGGGGCAGGTGTCACGTGAGAACAGGTTCAGCTGGCCATGTGCATATATGACTTTGTTGATTCTTTGGATATCAGCTTCTAGTGACCGCTCAACATCGACAAGGCGACTGGCTTCATCAATCAACTGCGCACGGTGTTCGTCAATAGTTCGCCGCAGAACCTCCAGCTCACGGACCTGCCGTAGTTCGGCATCAAGGGTAAGTTGTGCTTGCGCGCTTCCGAGCTGACCGCGAGAAAATGCCTTTCGTGAAGTTAGCAGCGAGACGATCTGGGCTTCAAGCTCTTCAATTCGCTCGTTCAGAGCTTTGATATTGGATATTTCATTCATTCCACTGGCGCGGAGTAAATGACTAACGATGTCTTCGTACTCCTGGTGCACGGATTTCGCTGCCAGAAAATCTCTCTCGGCACTTTTTTGTGAGCCAATGGCCGCATAGAGCTCCATCAAGGTCTTGCCAACCAGAATCTGGAAGATGGCGCGACGAATCTCTAGTGAGTCAGAAACAAAGCTGGCTGCATCCGCCGGTTTATAAATTCCGTGTGGGTCAGGGCTCTGATTGTGATAAATCAGCCGAGCAAGGTCAGTAAAGTTGAGTTTGAACTGCTTCCCGCCCTGGAAGATCTCTACAACGGGAATGCTTAATTTCTCAAGCAACCAATCCGAGAATATTTTTGCCTCTTCGCGTCGGAATATTGGATACGTGTCAGCCTGGATACCTGCTGCGACGCCATCAGCTTCCTGCGTGGCCTTGACCACGGTGATATTGTTGTCCCGCAGTCGCCGACTAAGAGTATACAGTTCGCCGCCTATACCAATTACGATACGAATTAGGTTGTTCGAGTCATTCACAATCTCGGTGTGTACTTCTGACGAAGCGGGGTCAAACTCCTCGACTCTGCCGCCAAGTCCGTAATAGATGAGATTGAAGAAAGTAGACTTGCCAGCCCCATTCGGTCCTTCAATGATAGACACCCCATCATCGAACGTTGGCGATTGAAAATAGTATTTGTCGCCGATGTACTCGACTTTCTTGATGCTCAGGAAGCCCATACGCGAACACCTCTTTCCCTGTAAAGGCGATCCAACAACCTCTCGAATGTCAAAAGCGATAGGCGCGGAACGAGTACCTTTAATTTTTCAGCGTTACCCCTCTCTTCGGCGAATGAGCTATTTTTGAAGAAACCTTGCGGAATGGCATCGCTAATCAAGGCGATGTCGAGCACCTCGGGGCTGTCCGCTCGCTGCATACGTAGGAAGCCTCGTCGCTCCATTGAGAAAATAATTTTAAACACTTCACGCTTATGCAGTTCTGAGTTGGCATAGCTCGAGAAAAGAAGTTCGCGATCAGCGGCATTTGCTACGCCTGCTCCTTGAGTCCGTTCTAATAGGTCGATAAGTCGAGAATCGCCGAGAAACTGGATCAAGTACGCAATCTTTCTGTGATCTTTGACGCGCCTCGCACTTCCTCCAAGATATTCGAGAACTAAGAGGATGGAGTAAGCGACAAAGTAGAAATCTTCACCAGAGATGAAAAACAAGGGGCGCTTGTTCTTGTGTGGCCCCCTTGGCCCGCCGGCCGACGGTTGCTCAGTGCTATTCTCCAACTCTGACCTCATCGAAGGCTAAATAGCAGTCATCAAACAACGTAAGTACTGCACCCTTTATCGAATGAGCGTCACGTAAGGCATAACGATAGCGGCCTCTCAAGGTGGCAACGTGATGCTCGGCAACTTTTGCCAAGTCCCCAATCATGTCAAGTATCTGCTTTTGGGTGAGTGCCGAGGAGGCTGGATGATTAGTGAGAAGATGTATTTCACACGCGTCAAGAATTCTTCGAAGGAGGGCCTTCATTTCCCGTTGCCCTTCTGCCTCCACGCTCCTCGCAAGGCTGCAACTTCGAGCGAGCGCTTTCAATATCTGAGTGCTGAAATCAGGGCAAACTGCCTTGATTTTTTCGGAAAGGTTTCTAAAATCAGATTTCTCAACCTCGGACCATTCATCCCAAGCCGGGTCATCGGTGCGCTCGTCTTCGGTTGGCCCTAATAGAATCTCGTTGAAAATATTCTTGAGGGAGTCTGTACTTAATAGGCGATCTGTGACAGCACGAGCCCCTGATCTCTTTTCAAGCGCATCCAGTAGCGCGGAAAGAACGAACTGTTCGAGTCCAAGGTGGCGATGGTTGAAAAACCTGCAGGTTCGAACTAATTGGAGAGCAGTCGCCTCAAGACTTTCGTTGGATTCGCTGGTCAGAGTCCAATCAATTGATCCTATGAAGAATGAGAACTCATTCAGCGTCATTGCATCAAGTAATGCTCTATAGCCTTTGGAGCTGTCCGGGTACTGTTCGAAATACTCAGCCTTAACTATCGCAAAGGCAACCAATTTCTCTTCATTCTCTAGGTCTTCACCCAAAGTAAGACGTTTGAGGATGTCGTAGAGCTTCTGCTTTGAGTCTAAGCCTAGTTTCTGCCGAAAGTCGGCGGCGATACGTTCTTGTGCAATTTCTGCGGAGGCGTAGACACCAAGCTTTAGTTCGCCAGAACGAGCGAATGCGAAGTACAGGTCGAGAAAGGCGACTAACGTGTTTTTCAGCGCCGCCGAATTGAAGCTGATGCGTGAGCCGTAGTACTTGTTTTCTTCCCCACTAATGAGAGATTCGCTGTTGCCGTCATACAGAACAGAATCCTCCAAAAGCTCCATGGCGCAATGGACTTGCCCATCGCTATTCTCCTGCACCCGTTGGAGAAATCGGATTGCTGCCCTGAGCTTCTGAAAACGAAATCCCTTGGTCTTGTCGCCAGCTTCCCGGCTAATGTGCTCAACGCTATTAGCCGATTCTTCCGCTGTCATGCCCCTATTCATCTATATTATTCTCATCGTTTGTGGTCATCCTTGACCATTAGCTGATTGTACGCACTTTGCATGAGATCTGGAAGCTACCCATGGCAGAATCACAGTCACCGGACCTTTTCCAATAGTTAGATCTCAGGGACCAACATGCAGGTCACTGCAATTGAAACCACCGCAATCGAAAAATTCGCGCTTCACGTTATGGTACCGATGTCGGCGATTCAAGCGGACTACTCGCCACGGGCACCCTTTTAAAGGTGGGCGGGCGTTCCTGATCTCGGCTCGGCACGTTTTCGATAACGTGACTGGCCTTACGCGGTTGGCCTATCCGTACGATCCGATCCGTGGTCGCCTATTATTGAGCGCAACTAGCAGGATGATTCAACGATGATTTTGTTGTTCTTCTAGGCATGTCTAGACCGCCGTTAATGCTAATTTGCTATACTGTTTGCTTAATGCGAAAAAAGCGTAAATCTATCCGTTTGGCAACTTTTGGAATATTGCATGCCAGCTTCGACAGCCAATCCTTCACGAACCGTACATCCCGTTGGGCTCACTGACGACGAGTTTGCAAGCCTGTTTCATAGGATCTTGACTGCCGGGAAAGAACCCCTCGTGGTCGTCAATCAGTTCACCTGCAGTGTTTTTTCAAGAGCATGCTTGACCGACGCTTGGGTTTTTGAGGGTATCGGTGACTTAGGGGCGGAATCTTTGACCACTATAGCCTTGCCCTCTTGGCGCGGAGTCGTTAAATGGGCAGCAACCAGTGTAGCCAATCCCAAGGATGCGGATTTGTCCACCTTGGTTGTCAAAGCTGCAACCAGTAAAGTTGTTCGGGAATGGCAGGCAACTGTGCTCGCAACCACCACCTCAAAGGGCCGCACTGGTGAGGTAAAGGCCAAAACTGCTCAGAAGGTATTCATGGCGTCGGCCTGGCGCTGTCAATTTGATGGATGCGGTGAAGACCTTTCATCTCATTTTGCGACCGAGGAGCAAGCCAACTATAGCTACCTCGCCCACATCGTTGCTTCTTCAGTAGATGGCCCGCGTGGGGATGCAGTCCAGTCGCCGCTGCTAGCTGACAACGCTGAAAATATCATGTTGCTCTGCGACAAATGCCATCGGCTTATCGACCGGGTTGCGCCTGCCTTTTACACAACAGAGAAACTTCGTGCCATGCGTGCCCGAAGCATTGTTGATGTAAAGCGCCTACTCGACGGCTTGCAGTACCCGCCAGCCGAACCCATCATGCTTATAGGCAACGTCACTGGGCAACCTCATCACTACTCGAAGCGGAATGTCGAAGACGCCATGCTCAAGGCTGGCCTGCGGCCCAGTAGAGATGAGCCGGAGTATTTCTGCTTCAACGGCTACACCCTACATAACCCGCATTTGGCGTCGTACTGGGGCTCGCTCTTCGAGTCCCTTACCACGGATATTCCCCGCCTGAAGGCCCTTTTGAACGGCTCGGCGCGGGGCCATGCTCGACCTCATCTTGCCGTGTTCCCAGTCCACAGCACCTCAGTTTTGATGCTGGGTGGCCGACT
>JAVBYP010000239.1 GCA_030823965.1 Sideroxydans sp. | reverse complement strand
TCACCGAGAAGCTCTCCAAGTTCGAGGTCATCGCCTCTTGCGATGGCACTGCCTATCTGGAGGAGAACCTCTCGCTCTCGCACCTCGCTCATTCCAAGCACGGTCACCCTGTGTTCGCCACGTTCATTGGCGCTATCGCTGCGACTCCGATGACCATTCTGTTACACGAGGGCGACCTGCTCAAGTTGACGCGCGCCGCCACTCCCGGAGAACCCGCCGAGATCGACGAAGCCGATAACAGCATCATCCCTGCCCACATCGCTTGCGCCCAACCTGCGGTGCTCGACCACCTGAAACCCGGACAACGCGTGCTCATCGACGATGGTCACATCAGTACCGTCGTGGAATCAATTGACGCTGAAGGCGTGCTGTTGCGCGTGACTCGTGCCAAAGCTTTGGGTTCGAAATTGATGGCTGAGAAAGGTCTGAATTTCCCCGACACCGACCTGTCGCTGCCCGCACTGACCGCAAAGGATATGCACGATCTTGATTTTGTCGCCGCCCATGCGGACATCGTCGGCTACTCCTTCGTGCAGTCTGCGACCGACATGGAAGTGCTCATCAAGGCCTTGGCACACCGCGACGCGAGCACGATCGGCATCGTTGCCAAGATCGAGACGAAAAAAGGATTGAAGAACCTGCCCGAGATCATCGTACGTGGAGCGGGTGCCCACCCTTTCGGCGTGATGATCGCGCGCGGCGATCTGGCGGTCGAGATCGGCTACGAGAAACTCGCCGAGACCCAGGAAGAGATCATGTGGCTGTGCGAGTCCGCTCATGTGCCAGTCATCTGGGCGACACAGGTACTTGAAGGACTGGTAAAAGAGAACATGCCATCACGCGCAGAAGTGACCGATGCGGCGATGGCCGAGCGTGCCGAGTGCATCATGCTCAACAAGGGCCCCTTCGTGCTCGATGCCATCGACGTGCTCGACCACGTCGTGGCACGTATGCAATCGCATCAACAGAAGAAGAGTTCGCGCATGCGGACGCTACATTGGTAAATAGAATGAGCAAGCTATCCATCATCGTCGCCATGGCGCAGAACCGCACCATCGGCGTGAACAACACACTACCTTGGCGTTGCCCTGAAGACCTGAAACATTTCAAGGCGCTGACCATGGGGCATCACATGATCATGGGGCGTAAGACTTTTGACTCCATCGGCAAGCCATTGCCGGGGCGCACCACGGTGGTCGTCACACGCGATAAAGATTTGAAGATCGATGGCTGCATCGTCACCCATTCCCTGCAAGAAGCCATCACCGCCTGTGCGGATGACACCGAGGCATTCATCGTCGGCGGCGCGGACATCTATGCACAATCGCTGGCATCGGCCGACACGCTCTACATCACTGAGATCCAGCAAGATGTGGAAGGCGACGCGCACTTCCCCGATCTCGATAAGCGCGCATGGCATGAGACCGCACGCGAAGTACATTCTCAAGAGACACCGCAACCTTTGAATTATCATTTCGTCACGTATCAACGTATCAAGGAGTCAGCATGAAATACCTAAGATCAGAACTACCTATCGCCATCGCCCTCTTCATCCTCGGACTGGGTTTCGCACTTGAACACGGCGCCGTCGAACACGGCGGCATGGCTTTGTGGGGACTGCTGTTGGTCATCTTGGCCGCCATCATCGGCGTCGCTTTCCGCATCGCACACCACGCCGAGGTATTGGCTGTGCGTTTCGGCGAACCCTATGGCACGTTGATATTGACGCTCGCCGCCGTGTCGGTGGAAGTGGTCATCCTAGTGGTGTTGTTGATGGGTGAACCGAACCCGACGCTGGCACGCGATACCGTGTTCGCCGCCGTGATGTTCGACATCAACGGCATCTTGGGATTGGCCGCCATCGTAGGCGGGATGAAGCATGGCAGCAGTAAGTACAACGTCGATTCCGGCAATTCGTTCATCGCCATGTTGTTGGTCGCCATCGGCGTGGGCATGTTCATTCCCGATTTCGTGCCTGATGATAAATGGCACATCTATTCCATCTTCTCCATCGGCATCATGGCGGTGATGTATATGGGCTTCCTGCGCTTGCAGACCGTGGAGCATCGCACCTTCTTCGAATATTCGAGCGCTACGGATGAAGAAGCGCACGATGAGGCGCACAGCCCGAACAGTCTTCACGTCGGCATCATGCTGGGCGCGATCGTGCTGGTCGGTTTGCTGTCGGAAGTGCTGTCGGTATTGCTGGATGCCGGACTCGCTGGTAGCAGCCTACCCAAGTCCATCCCCGCCGTGTTGGTCGCCCTCATCTCCGCCAGCCCCGAGATCCTCACCGCACTGCGCGCTGCGCAGAGCAACCGTATGCAGACCACGGTCAACATCGCGTTGGGCGCGTCGCTCGCTACCGTGCTGCTCACATTGCCTGTTATCGAGGCCATCGCGCTGTTCAATGGTGAACGCATCATCATGGCGTTGACACCGATACAAGGGGGGATGTTGTTGCTCACCTTCCTCACTGTGATGAACAACTTGCATGACGGCGAGACGAACGCCATCGAAGGTATCAGCCACTTCGTGCTGTTCGCAGCGTTCATCGCGCTGGTGGCGATGGGATTGATTTGACCCCTCGAGAGCAGAGCTAGGCAGGAAATGATGACCATCTCCCGCGCCGACCGGGAGCGGGAGATGGTCATCAAGGAAATATAGCTTCCCTACAGATAACAAAGTCGGGAAGTAAACGATCCGTTTACGGAATAGGATGAGAATGTCGAAATCGCTTTTTACTTTTAGCGCCCGCCTATGGGCGGCGCTCTCAGCTGTCTTTGCGCTATGGTTGGTCGCTGCGTGGTTCATCACTGGCGCGTACCAAACCTTTCGCAGTGATGCCTCACTCAAAGACAGATCTGCGAAAGTCGAACATCTGGCACAAGGTCTCGCTGATGACATCCAGCGCGATCTGGCTCGTTTACACGACATACCGAAGATGGTCTCCAACGATCATGCCATCAAAAAGACTCTTCCCCGCTGGCAGAATCTGCTGCAAACCGCACCGTCAGCCGTAGAACGACGTAGAAAGATCTGGACCGCTGATACCACGCTGCGGCAATTGAGCCGGGATTTGGTCCTATTCAACGACTCGCTGCAAACCAGTGTGATATTCGTCATGAACGCAGCGGGCGACTGTCTCGCTTCCAGCAACGCTGATATGGATGACAGCTTCGTCGGCTCGAACTACGCGAGCCGCGATTACTTCAAAGACGCGATGATGGGGATGAAAGCCCATCAGTTCGCCGTCGGCAAGACGAGCAACATACCAGGGTTGTACTTCAGCGCACCCATCGAACAGGGTGGTCGTACCGTCGGCGTGGTGGCCGTCAAGATCAACTTGCCTGCGCAACCTCATTGGGTCAATCCAGCTGGCGTATTCCTCAGCGATGCCAACGGTGTGATCATCCTAGCGCATGACAAGACATTGGAGATGCATTCACTTCCGGGTTCGAGCGTCAGCCAGCTCACGGATGACCAGCGACTATCCATCTATAAACGCAGCGAACTCCCGACTGTCGCTCTCAGCGCGTGGTCGCACGCATCTCTTCTTCCTTTATATTCTCTAGATGATGGGCACTTGCCGCTCCTGTGGACCCAAAAGAAGATAGAGCGGGAAGCACTCGGACTACACGTGCTTGAACCTGCCCCAGAGATCGTCGAACTCGCACAGCACCGCATCGATCAATTCGCATTCCTAGTATTCATGGGAGCGGCTGTCTTGCTTCTGATCGCAGGACGTATCGCTTTTAAGCGTGAACACAAACTCGATCAGAAACGTCTCAAGGAAAGCGAACAGCGCTACCACTTCTTGTTCGACAACAACCCGATGCCGATGTTCGTGTTCGCCGAAGAGTCACTCAGATTCATCGAAGTGAACGACCGCGCGATAGCGCATTACGGCTATTCGCGTGAAGAATTCAGCCGGATGTCTTTGAACGACATCCGTCCGCAGGAAGACATCCCTATTCTCAAGCAAGTGCTAGAGACCTCCCCTTCTGGCGTCGTCGAAGTGGAAGCTAGACATCTGAAGAAAGACGGGGAGGTGATAGACGTATCGATCAGCACCATGCCGATGAGGTACGACGGGATGAACGCAAGGATCGTGCTCATCCAAGACATCACCCTGCGAAAAAGGGCTGAGGCAGGGTTGCATCAGCAGTTGCTCTACTCCCGCGCCTTGAACGACATCGCGAAAGGCGTCGTCGAGCAAGACACCCCCTCCTCCATCCTAGAGAGCGCGGCACATGTCATCAGCGAGACATTGGGGACTGATCGCACATTGATCTACGACGTATCGTTCAGCAAGCATCAGGCCATCGGCATGACCGAATGGCTGAATCCGCAACATCCTGAGATCACCTCGACCAAAGCCGCCTACCCGCTCGACATCTTCATCGATGGCGCACGCGCGATACGCCATTCGCGACATTGGCTCATCAGTCATAGCGACCATATCTGCGAGCATCTGTTGCATGATGGATCGGGAGAGCTCTTACACGATCAGATGAAGATACGCAGTCTGCTGTGGTATCCCTTCTCTTTCCGCGAAGACGGTTATTACCTGCTCACGCTGAACCACATCTATTCGCATAAAGAATGGTCTGCTGAAGAGATTGCCTTTTTGGACTCAGTGAGCCAACTCGTGAGCGTCGCGATCGAGAAGATCCGTCTATTGAATGAACATGACCTTGCCTCGAGCAACCTACGTATCGCAGCGACCGCTTTCGAATCGCAAGAAGGGATGATCATCACGGATGCGGACAACCTCATCCTGCGTGTGAACAGTGCTTTCACCAAGATCACCGGATATGCTGCCGAAGAGGTCATCGGCAAGAACCCGCGCATCGTCAGCTCAGGGCGTCACGGCAAAGACTTCTATGCCGAGATGTGGGATCGCATCAAGACCACTGGAGAATGGGAAGGTGAGGTGTGGAACCGCCGCAAGAACGGTGAGATATACCCTGAATATCTGACGATCGCTACCGTCAAAGATGGTGCTGGCAACATCACCAATCACGTCGGCTCGCTGTCGGATATCACGCTGCGCAAAGAAGCCGAAGAAGAGATACGCAACTTAGCGTTCTTCGACCCACTCACACGGCTCCCTAACCGACGCTTGCTGCTGGATAGGCTGCAACATGCTTGGGCTTCAAGTTCGCGCAGCGGACGTGAAGGCGCTCTGCTGTTCATCGATCTAGATAACTTCAAGACACTCAACGACACACTCGGGCACGACATCGGCGACCTGCTGCTACAACAGGTCGCACAGCGACTCCTGTCCTGCGTGCGCGAGAACGACACCGTCGCCCGACTTGGCGGTGATGAGTTCGTGGTGATGCTGGAAGACCTGAGCGAAGATAGGCTCGATGCAGCCGCGCAGACGGAAGCCGTAGGGGAGAAGATACTTTCCACACTCAATCAGGTTTACCTACTCGCAGGGCATGAATATCGCAACACACCCAGCATCGGCGCCACACTGTTCCACGACCATCAACAGGCGACCGAAGATCTGTTCAAACATGCCGACATCGCGATGTATCAGGCGAAGAAGGCGGGCAAGAACACGATACGCTTCTTCGACCCACAGATGCAGGATGCCATCAACAATCGAGCTTTACTGGAACACGATCTACGTGTCGGCCTAGAGAAACATCAGTTCCACTTGTATTACCAGATACAGGTGGACGATCAGCGCCGACCTCTGGGAGCCGAATCACTCATCCGCTGGATACATCCGGTCCACGGACTGATACCGCCGTCCCACTTCATTCCATTGGCGGAAGAGACCGGATTGATCCTGCCGTTAGGACACTGGGTATTGCAGACCGCTTGTGCCCAACTCAAAGCATGGCAGGCTGATATCTCCACGCGCAACCTGTTGCTGGCGGTCAACGTGAGCGCCAAACAGTTCCGTCAGGAAGATTTCGTCGGCCAAGTGAAGACACTCGTTCAAGAGAGCGGCATCGATCCGACCTTACTCAAGCTCGAGCTGACCGAGAGCATGTTGCAGGACAACATCAAAGAGACCATCGCGACCATGATCGAGCTGAAGAAGTTCGGTGTGCAATTCTCCTTGGACGATTTCGGTACAGGCTACTCGTCACTGCAATATCTCAAGCAGTTACCGCTGGACCAACTCAAGATCGACCAATCCTTCGTGCGCGACATCGCAGACGACAGCAGCGATCGAGCCATCGTACGCACCATCATCGCGATGGCGCAGGAACTGAGCTTGGACGTCATCGCAGAGGGAGTGGAGACGGAAGCACAACGTGCACCGCTGTTGCGCAAAGGCTGTGTGCACTATCAAGGCTTCCTCTTCGGCAAGCCCGTACCGATCGAAGAGTTCAACCAATTGTTGCGCCAGTTATGAACACGTGATGCAGGCCGTAGCCTGCGTCACCCCTCCGGTATAATCCGCGCGCCATGTCACCACTTCCCTCAGCACTCGAACTCCTAGCCCCCGCCAAGACCGCCGCCATCGGTCGCGAAGCCATCCTGCACGGTGCGGACGCGGTCTACATCGGAGGCCCTTCGTTCGGTGCCCGTGAAAAAGCCGGCAACTCGATAGCAGACCTCACCGAGTTAGTTGAATTCGCACATCGTTTCCGCGCCAAGATATTCGTCACCCTCAACACCATCTTGCACGATGCCGAGCTGGAGTCGGCACGCAAGCTGGCGTGGGATTGTTACGACGCAGGGGTGGATGCACTCATCGTGCAGGACATGGGTCTGTTGCAACTCGATCTGCCTCCCATCGATCTGCATGCCTCTACCCAGTGCGACATCCGCACACCGGAGAAGGCGCGCTTCCTTGCCGATGTCGGCTTCTCACAATTGGTGCTGGCGCGCGAACTCACCATCCAAGAGATCGCCAAGGTGCGCGCTGCCGTGCCGAACGACACCGTCATCGAACACTTCATCCACGGTGCGTTGTGTGTCGCCTACTCCGGCCAATGCAACATCAGCCACGCACACACGGGGCGCAGTGCGAATCGCGGCGATTGCTCGCAAGCCTGTCGTCTGCCCTACACACTGGAAGATAACAAAGGTCAGGTCGTCGCCTTCGAAAAGCATCTGCTGTCGGTGAAAGACAACAACCAGAGCGACAATCTGCGCGCGCTCATCGATGCCGGTGTGCGCAGTTTCAAGATCGAAGGTCGCTACAAAGAAGCAGCCTATGTGAAGAACATCACAGGTCACTATCGCCAACTGCTCGACGAGATATTGAACGAGCGCC
>JAVBYP010000234.1 GCA_030823965.1 Sideroxydans sp. | reverse complement strand
CGCAACGAAGTCTCGAAGGTGAACATCAACTTGATTCCCGAATCCAACAGGAAGCCCACGTAAGTGAGCAGCATGAACGCCAATATCCAGTGCGTAACGTCACCTTCCATCGCAACGCGCACGATGAGCGGTGACAGCAATACGCCCAGATAGATGAACAAGGCCGGACGATAGATAGGATTGATGGTGACGGCACCCGCTGACATCCCCATCGCCACGCAGATCAGCAGCGCTTGATAACCGAGATCTGCGGGAATGAACATCACGATCCAACCCAACCCCCATGCCGCCGCAGCAAGGCCAGTTTGGAATTTGAAACGCACATCCCATCTACGACAACTGCTCACATCATCAACATGATCCTTGGCGCGCCACCAGACGACTAACTCGAACAGATGGATAGCGTAGACCAGCGCTAGCCAGCCCAGCAGTGTGTCGTGTGCCACCACCTCCCACATCATCCAAACCAGCAATACCGCCACCATCATCTGACTGCCTATCATGGTGGGATACACCGCTATCCGTGCGCGTACCTGTTCGCGGCGAACTGGCAGATTCGTCTCGTCGATATCGAAGTGCCAGATGTTTCGCAGTGAGGTCATTTCAAAGCCAATAGCAACCGAATATCTTGCAACAACAGCTCTGGACGCTGAGCAAAGGGCGACAGCAACACAGTCTTACCCGAGGGAGAGATCAGATAGGTACCCGCAGAGTGGTCCACGGTGTAGCTACCACTTTTGGTGGGCTGTTTCTGATAGATGATGCCAAAGGCTTTGGCCGCCTGTTCCGTCGCAGCCACATCTCCTGACAAGCCGATGAAGGTCGGATAGAAAGCGGGCGGATACTGAGCCAGCAGTTCGCGCGTATCGCGCTCAGGGTCTACCGTCACGAACAACACTTGCACCTTTTCCGCATCTTTACCCAGCTTATCCATCACCGTCGCCATGTCCGCCATCGTCGTCGGGCACACATCAGGACAATGGGTATAACCAAAGAAGATCGCGACTACCTTGCCTCGATAATCCGCCAAGCTGCGCGGCTTACCTGTCGCATCGAAAAGATGAAAATCGGCTTGTGCATATTTGGAGGTCACATCACTCGCCTTGAAGGGCGAAGGCAACTTGGGTTCGCCACAGGCGACCAAGGATAGACCCAACGACAAAACGAACAATTTACGCAGCCACATGACACGCTCCTGACCAACCGTGAACCGCAAAGGTGTAACCCACTTTGTATAGACCATATACACCGAAAGCCATCACCATCCCGCCCGCCACCAACCTCACTTGCCGCGACTGCACCCAGCCTTTGATGCTCTCCCAGAACAACCCTATCGCTAGCAAGTTCGGCAGTGTACCCAATCCGAAGGCTGCCATGATGAGTGCGCCCTGCGTAGCACTTCCGCTCGCCAAGGCGGTGATGAGGACGCTGTACACCAGACCGCAGGGCAACCATCCCCACAACGCACCCAGTCCCAGCGCACGCGGCACGGTGTTCACTGGCAACAGCTTGGCGGTGAAAGGCTGCAGATGTTTCCACAGACCTGCGCCCATCTGCTCCAAGCGGCGTACCGCACCCCACAATCCCGCGAGATACAGTCCCAACAAAATGAGCATGACGCTGGATAGCGCGAATAGGATGTGTTGGATAGGCGCGGCATCCCGCATCACCATGCCAGCCTGTCCGATCGCACCGACCAATGCGCCCGCCACCGCGTAACTGGCGATACGCCCACTGCTGTAGGCCAGATGGAATGGCCAGCGTGATGCTTCTTTTGGCACTTGCGTTGTGAAGACACCGACGATGCTGCCGCACATGCCGAGGCAGTGCACACCGCCGAGCAGGCCGACCAAGAACACGGCAAAGATGCTGAACTCAGACATCAGCTTCTAGTTCCACAAGAGAAGAGATATCCAGATGTGTAGCGGCTACGCGTGCATCTGTTTTTGATTGGAACGGGATGACACCCAGCAGCGGCGCTTGGATGCGCTCACGCAAAGTGTCGATGTTCTCTTGTAACGCCGGCATATTGGCATCCAGTACGCTGGCGACCCAACCCGCACATTCGATCTGCGCCTCCGCGATGACGCGCATCGTCAGCAATGCATGATTGAGGCAACCCAAGCGCATACCTACGACCAAGATGACGGGGATGTCCAATTGCTTGGTCAGATCGACACTGTCTTGTTTCTCGTTCAATGGAACGCAGAAGCCGCCGACACCTTCGACGATGACTTCATCAGATTGACCTGCCAATTCATCGTAGGAAGCGAAGATGCGAGAAAAGTCGATACGCGAACCCGCATGACGAGCGGACAGATGCGGCGCAATGGGATGAGGGAAGCAATAGGGATTGATCTGACCATAGGACGCGCGCACCGTACTCGCAGCACGCAGTTGGTTGGCATCGTCGTTATGGTCATCATCATCACAACCTGCCGCTACGGGTTTGAAACCGACCACGCGCTTACCCTGCGCAGCAAATGCATGTAACAGCGCACAGCTGACGAGCGTCTTGCCCACTCCAGTATCTGTCCCTGTCACAAAATAGCTCATAACTTGAAATCCGTTTTGATGATGGCGCGTCCGTCTTGGATCACTTTGGGTGCAGGCTTCCATGCATGACCATAGATGATCTCGAAAGTGGCCGGCAATTTACCATCTTGGCGCAGTTTCTCGTAGTTCTGTGTGATGCGTTGCCAAGTCGCTTTACCCATCATGCCGGTGGCACGGCCCGCGGTCGCATTGTTCGCGCCTATGCTCTTCAGGTCTTGCATCACGGCACGCACGTCGTCGTAAGTGAGTGTGAGCTTCTCCATCTCCATCACCGGATCGGCGAAGCCCGCCGCGACTAACATGTCCCCGATGTCGTGCATGTCGGCGAAACGGTTCACGTGGTTGTATCCATCCACCCCATCGAAGGCGACACGCAACTCGTGCAAGGTATCCACCCCAAAGGTCGAGAACATCAGCAAGCCTTCGGTCTTGATGACACGATTCAACTCGACGAAGGTCGCAGGCAGATCGTTACACCATTGCAAGGCCAGATTCGACCACACCATCTCGACACTGTTGCTTGCGATAGGTAGCGCCTCGACATCTGCGCACAGATAGCTCTCGCGCGGCGTGGTAAACAGCTTCTTCCACCAGCTCGACGTACCACGGGACACTTGCAACATGCCGATAGCGATATCCAACGAGGTGATGTCCGCCTTGGGATAACGCTCGCCGAGTTGGCGCGTCCCCCATCCCGTACCGCTCCCTACATCCAGCAAACGTGCTGGCTTTAGCAAGATGTAATCAAGCTTCTCCAACATGCGGATACACACCTCGCGTTGCAACACGGCGGCAGCATCGTATTGGGTCGCGGCGCGACTGAACGCGCGGCGCACTTGTTTCTTATCTATCTCGAATTCATTCATTGAGGAAACTCTTCACATGTTCGATGAAAATGTCTGGGTGCGATAAGAACGGCGTATGGGCTGCACCTTCGATCTCGACCAGTCTTGCATTCGGAATGACCTGCGCCAGATAGTGCGACGCTTCAGGCGGTGTCAGTTTGTCGCGCTGCCCTGCGATCACCAGCGTCTGCTGTTCGATGCTCGCCACTTCGAGGCGCTGATCCGCATCACGCAATATCTCCAAGCCACCACGGAGTGCGCTCATATCTGGCTCGCCACGACTGAATAGTTGCTCGCGCAACTTGGTGAGCAATTCGCGTTCGTTCTCGCTGCCGCGCAATTGCAAAGAGATGAAACGACGCAAGGTCGCCGCATGGTTCTGCTCCAACTCAGTAGCGAACTTCTCCAACACTTCGCTCGGCAATCCGAACGACCAATCCTCTCGATTGGTGAAGCACGGCGTGCTCGTCACCACGATGAGTTTGTCCACTTTGGTCGGTTCGCGTGCCGCCCAATGCATCGCCACCTGCCCGCCTAAGGACCAGCCACACACATTCACGGGTTCTACGAAATGCTCCGACAGTGATCGAACCAGCAAATCCAGATCGGTCTTGCCTAATGCGGCGCTAACGCCGAATCCCGGAAGATCGACACTGTGCACAGTGAAGTCGGCGGCCAAACGTTGAGCGACATCGCTCCACACACCGCCATGCATGCCCCACCCGTGGAGAAGTACGAGAGGTGCTCCGCTCCCTATCGTCTCAACATGCAAGCTCATGCAATGCTCCTATCAGCCTGCCCACATCAGCTTCACCATGTTCCGCAGACAATGTGATGCGCAGACGCGCTGTGCCTTGAGGAACGGTGGGCGGGCGGATGGCGGCGACCCAGATGCCGCGCTCGCGTAAGGCTGCGCTCAATTCCAATGCGCGCTGATTGTCGCCGATGAGTAAGGGTTGGATAGCCGTATCCGACTCCATCAATATCCATGGCAACCCTGTCAAACCGCTACGCAATCTTGCGACCAACAGCTTGAGGTGCGCGCGTCGCTCATCTCCTTCTTCGATCAACTGCAAACTTTGCAGTAATGCACTCGACAAAGCAGGGGGTGTCGCCGTGGTATAGACATAGCTGTTGGCGTGATTGATGAGTGTATCGATGACCACCTGCTCGGCTGCGACGAATGCACCCGACACGCCAGCCGCCTTACCCAATGTCGCCATGTAGATGATGCGGGAGGATTCGATGCCAAAATGTGCCAGCGAACCGCGCCCACGCTCCCCCAACACACCGAAGCCATGCGCGTCATCAACATACAACCAAGCATCGTGCTGTTCACACAATGCCAACATCTCGCGCAACGGCGCGATGTCGCCATCCATGCTGAAGACGGCATCGGTGATGATGAGCTTGCGTCCACTCTTAGTCTGTTCGAGCAACCTCGCGAGTTGCTCCATGTCGCCATGCCGATAACGTTTCACTTCGGCGCGTGACAGCGTCATCGCATCATTGAGCGAAGCGTGATTGAGTTTGTCGGCGAAGACCGTATCGCCCCTGCCCACCAAAGCTTGCACCACGCCAAGGTTCGCCATGTACCCCGTCGAAAAGATCAGTGCGGAGGGTTTGCCGACAAAGGTGGCGAGCTGTTGTTCAAGCAAGTGATGCGGCTCGAAATGTCCGCTCACCAGATGCGCCGCACCTGCACCCACACCCCATTGCGCAGCACCTTGCTGCAATGCGGCGACGAGTTGTGGATGGTTCGCTAGGCCGAGATAATCGTTGCTACAGAAGGCGAGATAGGACTTTCCATCCACAACGATATGAGGCGACTGTGGTGTATTCAGCGTGCGGCGTGCGCGCAACAAACCTTGCGCGGCACGCTCAGCCAACTCCTTTTGCAATTCTGAAAATGGCATGCGAGGAAAGCTATCGAGGCCTCAGTTGATTTGGGTGAGGCGTCTTTAGGGCTTGTCAGCGAATGGATACATACCCAGCTTATCCATCAGCGCACGATCTCGCTCCACATCGGGGTTACCTGTGGTCAGCAGTTGATCGCCGTAGAAGATGGAATTGGCACCTGCCAAGAAGCACAGCGCCTGGATGGCATCACTCATCTGCTGGCGGCCTGCGGAGAGACGCACGCGAGCGGTCGGCATGGTGATGCGTGCTACGGCGATGGTGCGCACGAAATCGAGCGGATCGAGGTCTGCCGTATCGGCCAAAGGTGTGCCTTCGACTTTGACCAGATTGTTGATGGGCACGCTTTCAGGATATGGCTCCATGTTGGCGAGTTGCGCGACGAGTCCTGCGCGTTGCGTCAGGTCTTCTCCCATGCCCACGATGCCGCCGCTGCACACATGCATCCCTGCTTTGCGAACACGCTCCAAGGTATCCAGACGGTCTTGATAGTCACGAGTGCTGATGATGTCGCCGTAGAATTCAGGCGAGGTATCGAGGTTGTGGTTGTAGTAGTCGAGACCGGCGACACGCAATTGTTCGGTCTGCTCATCGTTCAACATACCTAAGGTGGCGCAAGTCTCCATGCCCAAACCACGTACTGCCTTCACCATCTCCACCACGGATTCCATATCCTCTTTAGAAGGTTCGCGCCAAGCAGCCCCCATACAGAAGCGATCCGCGCCCGCTTCTTGCGCTGCCTTGGCCGCCCTCACCACTTCGCTCACTTCCAACATCTTGCGGTTCTCGACCCCCGCATCATGGAAGGCGGATTGTGGGCAGTAGCCACAGTCTTCGGAACACCCGCCCGTCTTGATGGATAGCAGGGTCGATAGCTGTACTGCGTTGGGATCGAAATGTTCACGATGGATCTGTTGCGCACGGAACATCAAGTCAGTGAAGGGCAGCTTGAACAATTCTTCTACGGCCTCCACGCTCCAGCGTTGCAGAGTGGTCTTGGGCTTGATAGGACGGATGAATTCGACGGTTTGAGTTTGCATAAGATTGTTGGCCTGCTATTAGAATGATGGAACGAACCGCCCCCCGTGATTCAGGACTGGAACGACTTGTCTATTTTATCGTATCACCTACTTAACATCGGCTCGAAATTTGGTCGATTGCTGCCTGCTCAGCCCTGTCTGCTCTGCGGTGCGCTCAGTCGGGACGGCCTGTGTTGCAAGGCTTGCGATGACGAGTTACCGCGATTGTCAGCAGCGCATTGCCCAAGTTGCGCACTACCGACACCCACAGGTGAAGTGTGCGGCAGATGTTTACAACATCCCCCCGCCTTCGATCACGCCGTTGCGGCTTTCAGCTACAGCTTCCCCATAGACCAACTCATCAAGGCGCTGAAATTCCATGAACTCCTGATCTTGATTGATTTCCTCGCGGATGAGTTGGCATCACGCATCACAATAAAACCCGACTGCCTCATCGCTATTCCGTTGCACCCGACACGTTTGCGCGAACGCGGATTCAATCAATCACAACTGCTGGCAGCACGTATCTCAAAACGACTAGGCATCCCACTTCTTACCGAAGCATGCCAACGCGTGCGTGACACTCCGCCACAATCTTCTTTACCGTGGAAGGAGCGCGACAAGAACATGCGAGGGGCATTCAGCTTATCGTCTAGCGCAGATATCGCAGACAAGCATGTTGCTATCGTGGATGACGTGATGACGACAGGTGCCTCACTGGGGGAGCTGGCCCGCACATTGAAGAAAGCCGGGGCACGTGAGGTGAGCGTGTGGGTAGTGGCGCGTACAATGCCGCACCAGGATGCGAATTAAAGGCCTTTGAGTTTCTGCTCGACGAATGCGGTTAGCTCTGGGGTCAACGTCTGTGTGGCAAGTGCTCTCTTGAAAGCGACTTTCGCATCTTCGTTCCTTTGCAC
>JAVBYP010000225.1 GCA_030823965.1 Sideroxydans sp. | reverse complement strand
TTTCGCCAAACGTTTCATGACGCGCCACAACATCCCCACTGCATTCTTCGAGACGTTCAGCGAGATCGCTCCCGCGAAGGCTTACGTCGAGAAACATGGTGCTCCGATCGTCATCAAGGCCGATGGTCTTGCCGCCGGTAAAGGCGTGGTCGTAGCGATGAGCAAGCAGGAAGCGTTCGACGCCATCGACATGATGCTGTCAGACAACAAGTTGGGCGATGCAGGTGCGCGCGTGGTCATCGAAGAATTCCTCGCAGGCGAGGAGGCTAGTTTCATCGTGATGGCCGACGGCAAGAATGTGTTGGCGATGGCGACCAGCCAAGACCACAAGCGCTTGCTCGATGGCGACAACGGTCCCAACACGGGGGGCATGGGTGCATATTCGCCCGCGCCTGTCGTCACACCAGAGATTCATGCGCGCGTGTTGCGCGAAGTCATCCAGCCCGTCATGCGCGGCATGGAAAGCGAAGGTATCACTTACACCGGCTTCTTGTACGCCGGCCTGATGATCTCGCCCGATGGCAGTCTCAAAGTATTGGAATTCAACTGCCGCATGGGTGACCCCGAGACGCAACCCATCATGCTGCGATTGAAGAGCGACTTCTCCACCATCGTCGAACATGCCGTGAATGGCACTTTGGACAAGGTGGAAGCGGAGTGGGATAGGCGCACTGCGCTAGGTGTGGTGATGGCCGCCGCGAACTATCCTGACACACCGCGCAAAGGTGATGTCATCACTGGCTTGCCGAAGAAACTGGAAGACGGTCACGTGTTCCATGCTGGTACGACCATGCAAGATGGCAAAGTCGTCACCAGTGGTGGCCGCGTGTTGTGCGTCGTCGCGCTGGGTGACATGGTGAAGCAGGCGCAGAACCGTGCTTATGAGTTTGCTGACGCTATCCATTTCGATGGACAGCAGATGAGGCGTGACATCGGCTATCGCGCCATCGGCAGGAAATAAAGCCGATCGTTCGACGACAAAAGTTGTTGCGCACATCCTGCCCATCTAGAAGACTTGCTGCCCACCTCAGACGCGGTGGTCTCATCGCTTATCCGACCGAGTCGTGTTTCGGCTTGGGGTGTGATCCGAGCAATCGCAAGGCTGTTCATCGCATCCTCAAGCTCAAGCAACGTCCGCAACGCAAAGGTCTAATCCTCATCGCGTCGCAGTATGCTCAAGTCGCGCGTTACTTAAAGCCACTCACCTCGAACGAGCAAGCCAAATTGCAGCACGATGGTGCGCAAGCAGTCACCTATCTGATGCCCGTCAAAGATTCCGCACCGCGCTGGTTGCGCGGAGATCACGACACACTCGCGGTGCGCCTCACCGCACATCCGCTTGCAAAACGACTTTGTCGTGAGGCGGGAAGTGCTCTGGTTTCCACCAGTGCGAACCGTGGCGGATGTCGCCCCGCGAAGACCTATGCCGAGTGCCAGCGCTTATTCGGAAGAAAAGTGTGGGTACTGCGCGGCAGAGTGGGTAAACGCAAGCAACCTTCGACGATCCGTGCATGGTCGGATGGTAGAATCCTGCGCAAATAACAACGCATAAAATCGGAGAGAACATGAGCAACGTAGATTCAAGCGCGGTCAAAACCTATCTTCTGCAACTGCAAGAACTCATCGTCGATCGTCTGGAACAAGTGGACGGCAAGAGGTTCATCCGCGACAAATGGACGCGTGCCACAGGCAGCGGCGGCATCGGCAAAGGTGAAGGCATCAGCTGCATCATCGAAGAAGGCAATGTGCTGGAGCGCGGTGGAGTGGCCTTCTCTCACGTGCAGGGCGACAAGATGCCTGCGTCCGCCACGGCGCACCGTCCCGAGTTGGCGGGTTGCAGTTGGGAGGCGATGGGCGTATCGCTGGTGATGCACCCTCGCAATCCTTATGCACCGACCTCACATGCCAACGTGCGCATGTTCATGGCACACAAGCCGAATGGTGAGAAGGTGTTCTGGTTCGGTGGTGGCATGGACCTCACGCCTTACTACGGCTTCGAGGAAGATGCGATCCACTTCCATCAGATCTGTAAGAACTCGCTCGCGCCGTTCGGTGGCGACCACCATGCAAGTTACAAGAAATGGTGCGACGAGTACTTCTTCCTCAAACATCGCAACGAGCCGCGCGGTGTGGGCGGTATCTTCTTTGATGACTTGAGCGAACCTGATTTCGAATCCGCATTTGCCATCCAGCAAAGCGTGGGCGACCATTACCTGTCCGCGTATGTGCCGCTGTTGGAGAAGCGAAAGGACATGCCTTACGGCGAGCGCGAGCGCGACTTCCAGCTTTATCGTCGTGGTCGTTACGTCGAGTTCAATTTGGTCATCGACCGTGGCACCATCTTCGGTCTGCAATCGAATGGCCGCACCGAATCCATCTTGCTCTCGATGCCGCCGCTGGTGAAATGGCGTTATGACTGGCATCCCGAAGCAGGCACACCCGAAGCTGAGTTGTACGAAAAATTCCTCGTGCCCAAGGATTGGGTATAAAACTGTAGGAGGTTCGCATGCGATCCAAAGACCATTGGGAAAACGTCTACACCACCAAGCCGACAGATTCCGTCAGTTGGTTCCAAGAGCATGCCGACCTCTCGCTCGATCTCATTCGATCCACTGGCGTGGGTAAGGACGCAGGCATCATCGATGTGGGCGGTGGAGCTTCCACGCTGGTCGATGATTTGTTGGCGGACGGTTATTCCGATCTGTCGGTGCTCGATCTGTCGGAAGCTGCTTTGGGGGTGGCGCGTAAGCGGCTGGGGGATGCGGAGAAGAACGTGCGTTGGATAGTCGCCGACATCACAGTGGTCGACCTGCCTTCCAAGCGGTACGACATCTGGCATGATCGGGCCGTCTTTCACTTCCTCACCACACCAGCGCAACGCGCTGCTTATGTGCAGACCGTGTTTCGCTCAGTCAAACCCGGCGGACATGTCATCGTCGCAGCCTTCGCGGAGAACGGTCCGTTGGAATGCAGCGGCTTACCCGTGATGCGCTACCGTCCAGATGAATTGCACGAGCAGTTCGGGGAATCCTTCAAGCTGTTGGCGCATTGCACCGAGCATCACCAGACCCCGTCCGGCAAGGTGCAGCCATTCGTCTACTGCTATTGCCGCTTACTTCCTTCCTAGCGCTTTTGTAACAAGATCCCACGGAACCAGCCGCCACTCAGCAGTGGCACATCGCTACTGATCTTCAATTCCGGCGCGGCACACAACACCTCTTCGAACACCACATCCATGCGCGTCGCCATGCGTCGGGTGATGATGTTGAACAAGCGCCGCAGCGGCGCACCTTGGTGCGGGTGCAGAAATTTATCGAAGAGCAATATCGTGCCGCCGGGTTTGAGTACACGCGCCGCTTCACTCAAGCACTTCTGCGGCTCAGGCACGACGGCGACGATGAGGTGCAACACCACATAGTCGAACTGCGCATCGGCGAAGGGCAGGTCCATGCTGTCGCCTAGGATGAACTCCACATCCAACTTCTCTTTACGCACCTTCGCGCGTGACAACATCGCCGGATTGAAATCGAGTGCGGTGTAGTGATGCAGCGTAGGCAGGTGCGGGAGATCGAGTCCCGTACCGACACCACTGATGAGTACTTTTTTGGGTACGTCGGTTGGAAGTGATGCAAGCGAACGTCTGCGCGCCTCGCGCATCGGGCGCTCGATGATGATGTCGTAAAGCGGCGCGATGAGGCTGTAGCTCATGCGCAGCAACGGATTCTGGCGATAGGGTTGCTCGTGCATGGTCACTCCAGATGGGTGATACCGGTGATCTTGGCGAGGCTGACGGCTTCAGCCAGCGCTTCGATGGCTTGGGTGCGCGCGAAGCTCTTGCGCCACGCCAGCGCGATACGACGCGACGGGATAGGCTTGGCGAAGGGAATGACAGTGAGCAAGCGGCTACGGTAGCGCGCACTGTTGGCCGAGGCGGGCAACACCGTGATGCCCATGCCGGAAGCGACCATGTTGCGTATGGTTTCCAGCGAGGTGCCTTGCTGCGAGTTCGCGCCACGCCGCGCGAGGTCGGGGCAGGCTTCAGCCACTTGGTTGCTGAAGCAGTGGCCGGAGTCCAGCAGCAATACTTTTTCTTCCGCTAGTTCGGGCGCTTTGATGCTGCGGCGTGCAGTCCAGCGATGGTCATTATTCACCACCACCTCGAACGGTTCGTCATACAGGGGGTGAGTGAGGATGCTGGTGTCGCCGAAAGGCAGCGCGATGATGATGACATCCAACTTGCCGTTACGTAGCGACACCTCTAGGTTCGCGGTGATGTTCTCTTCCACTTCCAATGCCATCTGCGGAGCGACCTTGCGCAATGCGGGGATGAGGTCGGGTAGCAGATAAGGACTTACGCTGTGGATGATGCCGATGCGCAGCGGTGTACTGAGTTGGTTCTTTCCTTGAGCGGCTATCTCGCGGATGCGTTCCGCTTCTTCCAGCACGCGCTGTGCCTGCTCCACGATAGAGGCCCCGATGGGTGTGACGCTGACATCGCTCTTGCCGCGCTCGAAAATCTTCAGCCCCAGCTCCGCTTCCAGCTTCTGTATCGCCAGCGACAGGGCGGGTTGGCTGATGAAAGCCTTCTCCGCCGCGCGACGGAAGTTGCGTTCCTGAGCCACGGCTACGATGAAGCGAAGTTCGTTGAGTGTCATGTATATGTCTATCTGGCAATTGGTCCGGTGGTGCATTGGGAACTTGCCTGTGTCCCGTCTGTGCGGTAACGCCTACGATTTAGATTATAAATCATCTATTTTTGAACAATCAATTGGCTTAATGGATGACGAAAGCCTAAATTGTGTCCGTCGCAACGCAGTACTGATCAACCAACTAAGGAGAACATTATGCAAAGACCCGATATCAAGACGCACGCCAATCTCGAAGCAGCATTTGCCGGCGAGTCGATGGCTCACACCAAGTACCGCTATTTCGCCGCCATCGCCCGCGCCGAAGGCAACGAGGAAGTCGCAAAAATTTTTGAAGAGACTGCCGCACAGGAAGTGATGCATGCGCTGGGCCACCTCGACTTGCTGTATCCAAAGTCGGAGATGACCACCGAGCGTTGCCTGCAGATGGCCATCGAAGGCGAGACCTACGAATACACCGAGATGTACCCCGGCTTCCTCAAGGCGGCGCAACAGGAAGGCCACGCTGCCGCCTCGGCCGAGATCAAGCAACAGATCGACGAATCGAAGGAGCATGCCGAGATGTTCAGGGCCACGCTGGAGAAAGCGGCAAAACGATTCGCGGCACTCGCCAAAGTGGAAGAGCGCCACGCTAACCAGTACCGCGCCCAATTGGCGAAGGTCACGGCTTAATAGCAAATAGATAATTAAGGAGAACGACATGAAAGTTTGGCAATGTGTGGTGTGTGGATTCATTTACAACGAAGTCGAGGGCTTGCCCGCAGAAGGCATCGCCCCAGGCACCAAATGGGCGGACATCCCAGAGAACTGGGCATGCCCAGATTGCGGAGTGGCCAAAGCAGACTTCGAAATGGTTGAGATCTAAAACAGAAGGAGCATGGAAATGGAACCCATCATCGTCGTAGGCAGTGGCCTCGCCGGATACTCGGTGATACGCGAGCTGCGTAAGTTAGACCGAGAGGTGCCGGTCATGTTGTTGTCGCGCGACAGTGGGGACTTCTACTCCAAGCCCATGCTCTCCAACGCGTTCGCGCAGGGTAAAGATGCGGCGGCACTGGTGCAGACCCCAGCGGCGGATATGGCGAAACAACTCGGCATCACCGTGCGCAGCCACATCGAAGTACAGAGCATCGACGTGGCAGCAAAGTGTCTGACGACGACGCAAGGTGAGCTGCGCTACAGCCGACTCGTACTGGCCATGGGTGCGGATCCTATCCGCATCCCCATGCAGGGCGATGCAGCCGATGCGGTGCTGTCGGTGAACGACATCGCGGACTACGCGCACTTGCGCGAAGCCATGCAGGGTGTGAAGCGCATCGCCATCATGGGTGGTGGTTTGATCGGTTGCGAGTTCGCCAACGATTGGGCGGCCGCAGGTTTCGCCGGCAGCGTCATCGACCCCGGTCCCTACCCACTCGCCAGTCTGATGCCGCAAGCAGCGGGTTCGCAGTTGCTCACACCACTGGCTGCCATCGGAGTGGATTGGCGTTTCGGCACCTCGGTCAGTCGCGTGGATAGCGCAGCCACAGGCTACACATTGACGCTGGCCGATGGTTCGCAACTGCAAGCCGACATCGTACTGTCCGCCATCGGCTTGCGACCCCGCATCGCGTTGGCACAAGCTGCGGGATTGGATGTGAATCGCGGCATCAAGGTAGATGCACACTTGCGCAGTAGCGATGCAGACATCTTCGCATTGGGCGATTGCGCCGAGATAGAAGGGCGCGTGCAACCTTTCGTGCTGCCCATCATGCATGCGGCACGTGCACTGGCGAAGACCTTGGCAGGTGAAGACACAGCGGTCGTGTTCCCCGCCATGCCTGTGGTGGTGAAGACGCCCGCGCATCCCGTCGCCGTGTTGCCCGTGGCGCGTGATGCAGCAGGTGCTTGGCAGACATTGGCATCCGGCAATGGCATCAAGATGGCCTTCCTCGACGCATCAGATCGCATCAGCGGATTCGTGTTGACCGGCGAGTTTGCTGCAGAACGTAGCGAGATGACCAAGCGAGTCGGCACGCCGCTGGCAGCCAATAGCAAAGCTGATAACATCGTCGCTGTGGAAAGCAGCTAGCCTAGTCACGATGACATCAACCGGTTCGAATCAACCAAGGAGAACATCATGAGCAAGATCAGCCCCATCAATATCGGCATCTCTGAGAAAGATCGTAAGAAAGTCGCGGACGGACTGGCGCGTATGCTGGCCGACACCTACACCCTCTATCTCAAGACCCACAACTTCCACTGGAACGTCACCGGCCCCATGTTCCAGACCCTGCACATCATGTTCATGACGCAATACACCGAGACATGGAACGCAGTGGATCTGATCGCCGAGCGCATCCGCTCACTCGGCTATCCCGCACCGGGCAGTTACAAAGAATTCGCCGCCCTCACTAGCATCAAAGAAAGCACCGGCAGCGTCAGCGCGAAAGACATGATCAAACAACTCGTCGCCGGACAAGAAGCCGTCGTGCGCACCGCGCGCGAAGTGTTGCCTATCGCCGAGAAGGCAGGCGACCAACCGACGGTCGATCTGCTTTCAGCACGAATGGAAGTGCATGAAAAGAACGCCTGGATGCTAAGAAGCCTCTTGGAAGAGTAGGCAAAATATTGCGTACCGTAACTCTG
>JAVBYP010000219.1 GCA_030823965.1 Sideroxydans sp. | reverse complement strand
CGCCGAACTTTGATGTTGCGAGGTGGAGAACGAGACCATCGCGACACCCAAGAAAGACAGCACCACCAACAAGAAGATGGCAGTGATGATGCTGAAGCCTGCTTGCAGTTTCCTCATGGCGCGTTGTTCACATGAATTTCGTTGTATAAGGTGACCGATTCGTTTTCTCGACTGATTGTCAGATTGATGGCAAGCAAGCCGAATCTTTGGTTAGCGATGTCATAGGTAAGCTGGCAGGCACTGACATTATTGGCTAGCACCGCACCATTTCCAGCCGGTTGCGTCCAAGACGTACGATTAACTGCAAAGTTCCAGTATCCAGAATATCTCCGCAACACACCAGTCCCCGTTCCATTCGCATCCGTACCTACCGTTTCGCACATATAAGTCACAGCTCCCTGCGCGGAATCAACCACATCAAAACGACGCGTCGGGGTTTCCCTGCCAGCCGCCAACCCCTGCTTCAAGGTCACCAACGGCGCCACATAGGTATCCACCTCTCGCAAACCGAGTCGGTCATACACGACACTGCCATCGGATTGAGTACTTCCGATCACGACAAAATCACCGCCCACAAGCGCAATACCTGCAGGACCATTCAATACATCAAAGGTCGTATCAGTGTTGTCAAAGGTCAGCGGATCATTGGGAAAATCGACACTGTAAGCCCCGCCATCTATGGCTTGAAGATACTCGATATAGCAAGGAGGTGCGACTGCGTCACAACCGGTCTGATTGGGCACTCGCACACTATTCGGAACCGCAGTACGCACATCACGGGCCATACGGCGCACAGCGGTATCGGCGATATCCGTGAGCTCGGCACGGCGCGCACTATCCACATAGCCCTGCACCGGTGCTTTGATGAACATCGCCACGATACCGCCGATGATGCCGGTGATGACAATCACAATGATCATTTCAACCAAGGTGAAACCGGATTGTCTGCATTGTGCGCGCATCAGTAAGCCATCCTATAACCAGAGATGCTAATTGGCGTGCCCTGCGGGTCGGTCACCGTCACCGTGATTAATGCCGCGCTCGCCGCCAAGACCCCGTTCCAATCTGCCGGAAGCGGCGACTGCACATTCACGCTCGCACTATAGTTAGCCAAAATCGTCGAGCCATTGATCGAGGCGATGCCGCCATTCCCAGAACCATCCGTGAAGTCGCCGTTGTGGTAATCACTGATGATGTGATAACCCGCCGTCCGATTTGATGCATCAACTGTTCCCGAAGTAGCAACCACTCCTGAAGGCATGCTGAAATCCTGCAACTCGATCTCTTCCAAGAGCGATTCCGCTGCCGCGATTGCCTGCTTGCGTATCAATGGATCTGCGCTGTGTCTAGTCACTTGATTCATCACCAGCAGGATGCCGGTGAGCGCAATACTGATGATTACGATGAAGATGATGAGCTCTATGAGACTGATGCCGCGCTGCTTGCTCTCCACCGTCGAAATTAAATTCTGCACACGCACTCCTCCTTGCTTTGCAAGCGCGGGATTCTGCTTCCATATCTCTATAACGAACTTTCTCATCTCATCGGATCTGTTCAGGCGCGCCAGCATGACTGCTTCAGACAATACGCGCATACCCCCATTTTCCGATTCATTCATTTGGGTCTTCTCCGCGCTTGATCTTCTCCAGCGCCGCATCCAGCTTGTCTTTTCCTCGATTGAAACCTTGGCGGTTCTCATGGACACACCGCAACACTATGTACATAGCCAGTCTCGGCTTCTACTTTGACGGTGTTATTGCCACTCACTGTGATGCATTGCATCGAACTAGGCCTACCAAGTGCATCAAAACTTAAAACTGTTGCACCCACGTTCACGCCATTGGGCGCAGCCACACAATACTCACCATTGTGCAAAGCATTGCAATCATTGCCCCCATCAAAAATTTTTGGCAACGGGTCGCCACAAGCATTAGTCGCACCTTGGGACAATAAAATTGTGTTTGTGGCGATAGTCACGCACACAAAGCGATGCTTTGCGATGGCCACTTTTTGCGCGTAACGCAAACTCGAAATCACTTGATCGTTGAAGCCGCGACTCTGAAATGTATTTGCATCAAAAAACCTAGGCAACACCGCCACCGACAAGATGCCCACTATCACCATCACGGTGATGAGCTCCACCATGGTGAAGCCGGATTGATATTTAGACTTCCCAACTTTCAGACACCTCGCTGCATCAGTGCCGAGATTAGCCCCGCCATCTTGCTTGATCACTGCGATTTGTTGGATATTTACTTGCATGGCTAATCCATATTGACCACTCAAAATTCGTGCGGGTCGCATTGTAACAAATGCATCAAGCCCACAAAAAACAAAGGAGGCCGAAGCCTCCCTTGCGTATTACGATAACTCGTTCAACTTCAGAGAATGAGCAAGGGATTGCTGCTTTTTAATTCAAGCTAGCCCCTTACCGCATCTCCTTAACAACCCGATGTAGTGGTGACATAAGTTGGCACTACGCCAGAAGCGGCCGACTCAACATACTGCAATGTGCAACCAGTCTGAAGCGACCATGTGTCAGTTGTATAGGTAGCACCAGCAGCGTCTTGCAGCAAACTATTGATTGATGTAGTTGCTGGGTACCCATAAACCAAGTTTACAGTGCCAACACCTGTGACAGTCATCGTGGCGGTAGCAGCATTTACATCAACACCTTTAGCCAGTGCAGTACCATACGCCATGTTTGATGCCGATTGTGCAGAACCCTTGATTGCATTCAAGGTAGCAACTCGAGCCTGCTCACTAAGACCCACAAACTTTGGCAAAGCAGTCGCCGCCAAGATACCCAAAATCACGATGACCACGATCAGTTCGATCAGTGTAAAACCTTGTTGTTTCTTCATTTCACTCTCCTAGAGATAATGGAGCCGCAGCTCCGTTGATTTCACTTCATCAGCTTATTTTATACCCCATCGCAACGGAGTCATGCCACAAGCGGACGCCAATGTACTCGAATAATCACGGCGTTAGCAAGCAATTATCACCAAAACTCTCATGAACGGTAGGTGATTTTCGACGAACGGTCGATCCATTCTCATCCTACGTAGGTCATCCAATAGGTCAGCAACACCAAGGTATATAGACTACCTATCAGCAAGAATAGGCCAACTTGACGGGTGTGACGCTGTACATATCTCTCCATATTGTCACGCGGCACTTCCATCGGTTTGAGCGCTCTACGTAGCGACAACCACTGATTGGCACTGTCTTCAAAACCACGCAAAAGACTAGGGCGAAACATCATGCTCAATGCGACAAAGAGAGCGCACAGCGCGCCCAACAATGAACTCAATACCAAGGCATCCAACAAACCACCCACAATCGACGGGTAGTAATTGAAGTGCTTGGCTAGCCCCTCTATGGTGGCAACCCTATCCAATCGCACGGTGAAATAGAACAAGACGAACAAAGCACCCAGTAGGATGGCGGCCCCTGTCCAGTGCCGATAACGGTACAACCACGGGTCTAAAGAGAAACTGCTTTCCAACGACTTATCCATGGAGCGCGTGGATATCCAACGGTTGAGCACCAAACTCAATGAATCGAAAAGTTGCGGCCTAAACACCAAAAGTGCACCTACCAGTAAACCTGCTACGCTTCCAACGAGGAGAAAGATGATCGCCGATTGGAAGAACCACGATTCGATAAGTGGATGCATACTCAATCTAGCCAATGATAAGGCTCTGTGGATTCAAACAAGGTGGAGACCAATTCTTTGCCTGAATCTGGACTACCTAGTATCTTTTCGTAATCAACATGCACGCGAAAGCGTATCCAATTCTTGCCGTCTTTTCCCGGCTTGAAATAATCAGCGTGATCTATGACGTAAATGAGTTCGCGCGACTTGAGATCGAACATCCAGTTGCCTGGGGCAACTGAGCGCGGGCTTGGATCGTAATATTCACCCTTATAATTGGGCGGCATCTTTTGCAACCAAGTGATGGGGTTGTCGGTCGCAAGGATGCTCAACTCTCTTTCATTCGCCGCTCCGCGAGTCATCAACGCACCGTAGCGCAAGACCAAGGCGCTCTGAAGCGCACCTTCCACTTGTTGCATGGCGGCCTTTTCGGCCTGCTCTTGATATATAGGGACTCGTGTCAAGAAGATCCCTGCCAACACCACGATGATGATGATGACCACGATGAGCTCAATGAGGGTGAAGCCTTTTGAGGATTGAGTAAAATCATCCGTTTGACGTACCACGCATCGCCGTTCATCGATTCTCTCCATCATTTGTGCAAGGCCGCCTGCCCTAGGTCCCACATTGGCAGGAAGATACCCAGTGCCAGTACCAGTACCATCCCGCCCAGACCAACAATCATGATGGGTTCGATCTGAGCACTCAGGTTCTTGACCTCATATTCCACATCGCGCTCGTACATACCCGCCACCTCGAACATGAGGCCGTCCATATCGCCCGTCTCTTCGCCCACGGCGATCATCTGCATCACAGTTGGATTGAACACTCCCGTTGCATGCGCAGTGCGCAGGATGCTTTCACCGCGCTCCACGCCATCTCGCATCTGTTCGACTTTGCTTCGCATGAATTCGTTATCCACCACCATGCCGACGGTATTGAGTGCCTGCACGATGGGGATGCCACTTTTGAACGACAACGCCAAACTACGGGCGAATCGAGCCAACGTGGCTTTTTTAATGATGGGACCAGCGATGGGCAAGTTGAATTTGTAGCGATCCCATTTATAGCGACCATCCACTGTTTTGACCCATGACCGGAATCCGACCACGGCACCGATGAGAATGGCCAAAAGAACCGGCCAGCTCGCCACCATGAAGTGCGAGAAACCAAGCAAGACCTTGGTCATCATCGGGAGCTCGGTATGAAAACCCTCGAACACCTTTGCAAAGGCGGGGATGACAAAAATATTGACGATCACCAAGGCGATTGCCATCGCGATCACCACGAAGGTCGGATAGCGCAAGGCCGACTTGATGCGTTCGCGCATGTCTTTCTCGAATTCTAGATGCTCATACAGACGCATGAAGGTCTGATCCAACATACCTGTCATCTCCCCCACTTGCACCATACTCACGTAGAAGTGAGAGAAGACTTTGGGATGACGCCGCATCGCCGTAGATAATTCGCGACCACTATCCAGACTCTCGCGCAAATCTTGGATCATGGTTGCGAACAACTGATTCTGGGTTGATTCCTGAAGTCCGGCCAGCGCCCGCATGATGGGCACCCCCGCCTTGAGCAGGGTGTACATCTGGCGCGAGAACAACATCACTTCCAGCGGGTCGACGCTCTGGTCTTGTGACAATCGTCTCCAAAGGCTGGGAGTCCCAGATTTGTTAGCGCTACTGCGCGAGACCTTGATCTCGATCGGTGTGATGCCGGTATTGATCAATTGATCAGCGATCACACCGCTATCAGCACCTTCTAGCGAACCCTGCACCAAGTCACCACGACCACTGCGACCTTTGTATGTGAAGACAGGCACGCTTAATCCTCTACTTGGTTACTGATGCGCATGACTTCGGCGACACTGGTATGTCCCTGCTTCATTTCGTTCAATGCTGCATCCACCAAGGTCTTGCCCTTGAGGTAGTTACGGGCAGCCTGCATGAACTGGGTATTGTCTTCATGCGCAGCGGCATCGACCAATGCTTGGTTCATCTCCAGCATCTCGTAAACGCCCATGCGTCCGTGGTAGCCAGTGCCGTTACAGTGTGAACAACCACGACCATGCATCAGCGTACCCCACTCACCGCGCGCCACACCCTCCGACTCAAGCCACTCCACTTCCTGAGGCGTAGGCTGATGAACTTCACTGCAACTTTCGCACACACGGCGCAACAAGCGCTGAGCCAAGACCGCCTGCACCGACGATGCCACCATGTATTTCGGCACATCCATGTCCACCAAACGGAACAGGGTACCCGCAGAATCGCGAGTGTGTAGGGTGGAGAAAACCAAGTGACCCGTCATCGCGGCGCGCATACCGATCTGTGCAGTTTCGGCATCGCGCATCTCACCGATGAGGATGACATCTGGGTCTTGCCGCATGGCAGAACGCAACACCTTAGAGAAGGTGAGTTCGATCTTCTCGTTCACCTGCACCTGGTTGATGCCTGGCAAGCGATATTCAACGGGGTCTTCGACCGTGATGATCTTCTGATCGACGGTATTGATCTCGGCTAAACCTGCGTACAGAGTGGTCGTCTTACCTGAACCAGTCGGACCTGTGACCAGCACCATACCGTTGCTACGCTGGATGATCTCTCGGAAGCGTTTCAACATCACAGGCGGCATACCCAACTTATCGAGCGTAAGGAAGCTGCCACTTTGGTTCAGCAGACGCATGACGACTGACTCACCATATTGGGTAGGCATGGTGGAGATACGCACATCCACCGCTTGCTCTCTGACGCGAATATTGAAGCGTCCGTCTTGTGGCAAGCGTTTCTCAGAGATATCCAGACCTGACATCAGTTTCAAGCGCAAAGCGATAGAAGCGGCGATCTTGCTATCGGCTTCCGTCTGCAAGTGCAGTGCGCCGTCGATGCGGAAACGGATCTGTAAACGTGTCTCCTGCGGTTCGATGTGGACGTCGGATGCGCCGACTTGAGCCGCATCTTCGAACATGGTCTGCAACAGCTTCACGACAGGCGCTTCTTCCGTACCAACGGTGTCACTCAGCGCACCAAAGTCGATGTAACCCTCGCCCAAGTCTTCGGATATCTCGCGCGCCAGACCGCTGATCTCATCGGTACGGCGATAGACGCGATCGATGGTCTCAAGCAGTTGACCTTCAGTGACCACTGCCACGTCGATGTCTCGCTTGAGGATGCGAGATATCTCGTCGAATGCGAAGAGGTCGGTCGGATCGGTCATGCCGATGAGTAAAGCCCCGTTACGCTCTTCCAGTGCGATGGCACGGAAGCGACGTGCCTGATTCTCAGGCAAGCGACGCACGATCTCTAAGTTGGGGTTGTAATACTTAAGATTGATGTAGGGGATGCTAAGCTGCTTAGCCAACGCTTCAGATATCTGATCCTCAGTGATGAAGCCATTGTCCACCAGCACGCGACCCAGTTTTCGGCCCGTGCGTTTCTGCTGATCCAACGCAAACTGCAACTGGTCGAGCGATATGAGTTTTTGCTGTACCAGCAAGTCGCCCAAGCGAACTTTTTCCGGACGCGCCATAATTCCCCCTGAAGTTATTCCATCACATCCAACAAACGGGGCGAAAGTTAGCTGTTTTCCCGTTTCCTGACAAGGCTTTTCACAATATCCATCAAGGCGTTTCTCATGTTCGAAGTCATTCTGTATCAACCGGAGATACCCCCCAACACCGGCAACGTC
>JAVBYP010000037.1 GCA_030823965.1 Sideroxydans sp. | reverse complement strand
GTGGCAAAGAAGATCATCGGCTTTATCAAGCTGCAAGTGCCTGCGGGCAAAGCAAATCCAAGTCCTCCTATCGGCCCAGCACTGGGTCAGCGCGGCTTGAACATCATGGAATTCTGTAAGGCGTTCAACGCCCAGACTCAAGGCGTAGAGCCAGGTCTGCCGATCCCAGTGGTGATCACAGCGTTCGCAGACAAGAGCTTCACCTTCGTGATGAAGACTCCACCCGCGACCATCCTGATCAAGAAGGCTGCTGGCGTTCAGAAGGGTAGCAAGACACCTCATACCGATAAAGTCGGTAAGTTGACACGCAAGCAAGCGGAAGACATCGCAAAAGCAAAACAACCTGACCTGACAGCGGCCGATCTGGATGCCGCCGTGCGCACCATCGCTGGTAGCGCACGCAGCATGGGCATCACAGTGGAAGGGGTTAAATAATATGGCACTCTCTAAACGTTATAAGGCACTGGCTGCCAAGGTTGACCGTAACAAGCTGTACGCGCTGGATGAGGCGTTGGCATTGGTCAAAGAGACGGCAAAAGCGAAGTTCGATGAGTCCATCGACGTTGCGGTGAATCTGGGTATCGATGCGAAGAAGTCCGACCAACTGGTTCGTGGCTCTGTCGTTCTGCCTAAGGGTACAGGCAAGACCATGCGCGTCGCTGTGTTCGCGCAAGGTGCTAAGGCTGAAGAAGCTAAGGCTGCGGGTGCAGACATCGTTGGTTTCGACGATCTGGCTGAGACCATCAAAGCAGGCAAGATGGACTTCGACGTCGTGATCGCTTCTCCAGATGCGATGCGTATCGTTGGTCAATTGGGACAGATCCTGGGCCCACGCGGTTTGATGCCTAACCCAAAGGTCGGCACAGTGACTGCTGATGTCGCGGGCGCGGTGAAGAACGCTAAAGCCGGTCAAGTGCAATACCGTACCGACAAGAACGGCATCATCCAATGCACTATTGGTCGTGCCTCTTTTGCGCCAGAAGCGCTGCGCGAAAACTTGCTGACCTTGATCGATGCATTGAACAAGGCCAAGCCAGCATCTTCCAAGGGCGTATACCTGAAGAAGGTAGCGATCTCCAGCACCATGGGTGTCGGTATTCGCGTCGAGCAGGCTAGCCTGGTAGCTTAATGTTTTGAATTTGGCGACGGAGCTTCGGCTGCGTCGCCACTTGTTCTTTGACTGCTGGCGGGATTGGCAGATTATCAAAGACCGTAGGTGTCGAAGGCGCAGTCAGCTGGAGATCTAATCGACGGAAGTTTCGTCGGCCCACGTAGATGGTGTGCCCGCGAGCAGGAGTTTGGTTTTTCCTGTCTTGAGGACGCGTTCGTTAATTGGGAACGTCGCACATGAGTGAGATGTTCCTTAATCAAAATGGAGAAAGACTTTGAGTCTAAATCTGCAAGAAAAGCAAGCGGTCGTAGCTGAAGTCAGTGCTCAAGTGGCACAGGCTCAGACCATCGTATTGGCTGAGTATCGCGGCATCGCCGTTGCAGACATCACTAACTTGCGCGCTAACGCACGTAAGTCTGGTGTCTATGTCCGTGTGTTGAAGAACACGCTGGCACGTCGTGCGGTGCAAGGCACTCCGTTCGAAGCGTTGGCAGATAAGATGGTTGGTCCTTTGGTATACGGGATCAGCGCTGATGCTGTCGCTGCTGCGAAGGTCGTTTATGACTTCGCTAAGACGAACGATAAGCTGGTGATCAAAGCAGGTGCTTACAACGGTAAGGTGTTGGACGTATCAGGTGTTTCGGCACTGGCTACTGTACCTTCCAAAGAAGTGCTGCTGGCGCAATTGTGTGGTCTGTTGCAATCGCCTGTTTCTGGCTTGGCACGCGTACTCGCTGCTGTGGCTGAGAAGCAAGCTGCTACCGCCGCTTAATTTCACAAACTCTTACATTCAGGAAAAAACAAAATGGCATTCGATAAAGACGCATTCTTGGCATCATTGGACAGCATGTCCGTATTGGAACTTAACGAGCTGGTAAAGGCGATCGAAGAGAAGTTCGGCGTTTCTGCTGCTGCAATGTCTGCACCTGCTGCTGGCGGCGCTGCTGGCGGTGCTGTTGCTGCTGCTGAGCAAACCGAATTCTCCGTGATCTTGAAGTCCGCTGGCGAAGCAAAGGTCAACGTGATCAAGGTGGTTCGTGCGATCACTGGTCTGGGCTTGAAAGAAGCTAAGGACTTGGTAGATGGCGCACCTAAGACAGTGAAAGAAGGCGTGAACAAGGCTGACGCTGACTCCATCGCTAAGCAACTGATCGAAGCTGGCGCAACTGCTGAAATCAAGTAAGCATTTGTGTGTGTAAAAGGCTGACGGGTTACCCGTCAGCCTTTTGCCGCTTCTGGAATCAGATGTGTTTTGGGGATTAGAAAACAAAGGTTAGCGAACGATTGATGCGTTCTTTGCCCCTTGTTGTTTAGTTCTGATCGGCCTGAGATGCCCGATCGAGCTGTAGAGATTGATGCTGGTCTTCATCGCGAGATGCAGATTTGCAAACTTTGTTTTCCAACTGTCGTGGAGATTTTATGAGTTACTCTTTCACCGAAAAAAAACGTATTCGCAAAAGCTTTGCAAAACGCAAAGGTGCTTTGCCCGTACCGTTCTTGTTATCTACACAGTTGGAGTCGTATAGCGCTTTTCTGCAAGCTTGGAATGCGCCTGAGCAACGCAAGAACGAAGGCTTGCAAGCCGCGTTCAATTCCATCTTCCCGATCGAGAGTCACAATAAATTCGCCCGTCTGGACTTCGTCAGCTATCAACTGGGTATGCCTCCGTTCGATGTGCGCGAGTGCCAGCAACGCGGCCTGACCTATGCTTCTCCATTGCGCGCACGTGTGCGTCTGACTATCTTGGACAAAGAGGCTTCCAAGCCCACAGTCAAAGAAGTGAAAGAGCAAGAAGTCTACATGGGCGAGATCCCATTGATGACCAATACAGGTTCTTTCGTCATCAACGGTACCGAGCGCGTCATCGTGTCGCAGCTGCACCGTTCGCCTGGCGTGTTCTTTGAGCATGACCGCGGCAAGACCCATGCTTCCGGCAAGTTGCTGTTCTCCGCACGTGTCATTCCTTACCGTGGCTCCTGGTTGGACTTCGAATTCGACGCGAAAGACTTCGTCTATTTCCGTATCGACCGTCGCCGCAAGCTGCCAGTCACCATCCTGCTGAAGTCTTTGGGTTATACGCCAGAGCAGATCCTTTCGATGTTCTTCCAATTCGATACCTTCCACTTCGGTAAGAAGGGCATCCAATTCGAAGTGGTCGCAGAGCGTCTGCGCGGTGAGATCGCGCGTTTCGATATCGAAGCGAAGGGCAAACTCATCGTCGCCAAGGACAAGCGCATCACCGTACGCCACATCCGCGAGATGCAAGAAGCAGGCTTGGATAAATTGACTGTCGCCGAAGATTTCTTGTTGGGTCGTGTGTTGGCACAGAACATCGTGGACAAAGACAGCGGCGAAGTCATTGCGAATGCCAACGACGAGATCACCGAGACTCTATTGGGTCAATTGCAAGCAGCGGGCATCACCAAGATCAACACCCTGTACACCAACGAATTGGATCAGGGCGCATTCATCTCGCAAACACTGCGTACAGATGAGACGACCGATCAATGGACTGCGCGCGTGGCTATCTATCGCATGATGCGTCCTGGCGAGCCCCCTACCGAGGATGCAGTAGAAGCATTGTTCGGCGGCCTGTTCTTCAACGAAGAGCGTTATGACCTGTCTAGCGTCGGTCGTATGAAGTTCAATCGTCGTATCGGTCGTCCTGAGTTGACAGGTGCTGTGACCCTTTCATACGAAGATATTGTCGAAGTCGTGAAGATATTGGTCGAGTTGCGCAATGGTCGCGGCGAGATCGATGACATCGACCACTTGGGTAACCGTCGTGTGCGTGCCGTGGGCGAGTTGGCAGAGAATCAGTTCCGCGTCGGTCTGGCACGTGTAGAGCGCGCTGTGAAAGAACGCTTGGGTCAAGCCGAAGCAGACAACTTGATGCCGCACGATCTGATCAATGCTAAGCCTATCTCGGCTGCAGTGAAGGAGTTCTTCGGTTCTTCTCAATTGTCGCAGTTCATGGACCAAACCAACCCGCTGGCAGAAGTGACGCACAAGCGTCGTATCTCTGCACTGGGCCCAGGCGGTCTGACGCGCGAACGCGCAGGCTTCGAAGTGCGCGACGTGCATCCGACTCACTACGGCCGTGTCTGTCCTATCGAGACACCGGAAGGTCCGAACATCGGTCTGATCAACTCCTTGGCGCTGTACGCACGCACCAACGAATATGGTTTCATCGAGACACCGTATCGCAAGGTCTCTAAGAGCCGCGCAACGGACGACGTGAGCTACTTGTCTGCGATCGAGGAGGGTAACTTCACCATCGCTCAAGCGAACGCCGAGTTGGACAAGAAAGGTAACTTCACCAACGACATCGTGTCTGCACGTCAGCACAACGAATTCGTATTGGCTGAGCCAGAGAACATCGAATACATGGACGTTGCGCCTGCGCAGGTCGTGTCCGTCGCTGCTTCGCTGATCCCGTTCTTGGAACACGATGACGCGAACCGTGCGTTGATGGGTGCCAACATGTCACGTCAAGCCGTGCCTGTGTTGCGTGCTGAGAAGCCGCTGGTGGGTACAGGCATCGAGCGTACGGTTGCGGTCGACTCCGGTACGGCTGTGCAAGCATGGCGCGGTGGCCGTGTCGATTACGTCGATTCCGCTCGTATCGTGGTGCGTGTGAACGACGACGAGACAGTGGCTGGCGAAGTCGGTGTGGACATCTACAACTTGACCAAGTACACCCGTTCCAACCAGAACACCAACATCAACCAGCGTCCGCTAGTGCGCGTCGGTGATGTCATCGCTCGCGGTGACGTGGTGGCTGACGGTGCATCGACCGACATGGGCGAATTGGCGCTGGGTCAGAACATGATGATCGCGTTCATGCCTTGGAATGGTTACAACTTCGAAGACTCGATCATGATCTCCGAACGCGTTGTTGCAGAAGACCGCTTCACTTCGATCCATATCGAAGAGCTGACCGTGATGGCTCGTGACACCAAGCTGGGTACGGAAGAGATCACGCGCGACATCCCTAATTTGTCCGAAGCGCAGATGGCGCGTCTGGATGAGTGCGGCATCGTGCACATCGGCGCAGAAGTCGGTGTGGGTGACGTGTTGGTCGGTAAAGTCACCCCTAAGGGCGAGACACAACTGACGCCAGAAGAGAAATTGCTGCGTGCGATCTTCGGTGAGAAGGCTTCCGATGTGAAGGACACCAGTTTGCGCGTGAAGGCCGGTATCTCCGGTACCGTCATCGACGTGCAAGTGTTCACGCGCGAAGGTCTGCAACGCGACAAACGTGCGCAACAGATCATCGACGACGAACTGTCCCGCTACAAGAAGGACTTGGCCGACCAGATGCGTATCGTTGAAGTGGATGCCTTCTCTCGTTTGGAAAAGATGTTGCACAACAAGGTGGCGAACGGCGGTCCTAAGAAGCTGGCCAAGGGCACCAAGTTGAACAAGGAATATCTCACTAGCGTCGAGCATCATCAATGGTTCGACATCCGTGTGGCTGACGATGAAGTCGCTGCGCAGATGGAACAGATCAAAGAAGGTCTGGCACAGAAACGTGTCGAGTTCGACGCTGCGTTCGAGCTGAAGAAGAAGAAACTGACACAAGGTGATGAGTTGCAAGCCGGCGTGCAGAAGATGGTCAAGGTGTATGTGGCGGTGAAACGTCGTCTACAACCTGGTGACAAGATGGCCGGTCGTCACGGTAACAAGGGTGTGGTCTCACGCATCGTCCCAGTGGAAGACATGCCGCACATGGCGGATGGTTCACCTGTGGATATCGTGCTGAACCCATTGGGCGTTCCGTCACGTATGAACATTGGTCAGGTGCTGGAAGTGCACTTGGGTTGGGCAGCCAAAGGTCTGGGCAAGAAGATCGCCAAGATGTTGGAAGAGCAAGCCAAGGTCGCTGACGTACGCAAGTTCTTGGGCAAGATCTACAAGGGCGAGCAAGCCGAAGAGATCGCCACCTTCACCGATGAAGAAGTGATCGAGATGAGCCGTAACCTGCGTGCAGGTGTGCCATTCGCGACCCCAGTATTCGACGGCGCGAGCGAAGAAGAGATCAAGGAGTTGTTGGAATTGGCTGACTTGCCGACTTCCGGTCAGATCCAGTTGTATGACGGACGCACCGGCGACGCCTTCGATCGTAAGGTCACCATCGGCTACATGCACGTGTTGAAGTTGCACCACTTGGTCGATGACAAGATGCACGCACGTTCGACAGGTCCGTACAGCTTGGTCACTCAACAGCCGTTGGGTGGTAAGGCTCAGTTCGGTGGTCAGCGTTTCGGTGAGATGGAGGTTTGGGCGCTGGAAGCTTACGGTGCCGCTTACATCCTGCAAGAGATGTTGACTGTGAAGTCCGATGACGTGAACGGTCGTACCAAGGTGTACGAGAACATCGTCAAGGGCGATCACAAGATTGACGCAGGCATGCCTGAGTCCTTCAACGTGTTGACCAAGGAGATCCGTTCTCTGGGTATCGACATCGATCTGGAACGTCACTAAGACCGCCGCGTACAAAGCTAAACAAGGAGCTACCACATGAAATCAATTTTGGATCTGTTCAAGCAAGTCACGCAAAAGGAAGAGTTCGACGCGATCAAGATCGGTCTGGCCTCTCCCGAGAAGATCCGTTCGTGGTCTTACGGCGAAGTGAAGAAGCCTGAGACCATCAACTACCGTACCTTCAAGCCAGAGCGCGATGGTCTGTTCTGCGCCAAGATCTTCGGCCCAGTAAAAGACTACGAATGCTTGTGCGGCAAATACAAACGTCTGAAGCATCGCGGTGTGATCTGCGAGAAGTGCGGCGTAGAAGTCACGCTGTCCAAGGTGCGTCGTGAGCGCATGGGTCACATCGAGTTGGCCTCTCCAGTCGCGCACATCTGGTTCTTGAAGTCTCTGCCATCCCGTCTGGGTATGGTGTTGGACATGACATTGCGCGACATCGAACGCGTGTTGTACTTCGAAGCCTATGTCGTCACTGAGCCTGGCATGACACCGCTCAATCGCGGTCAGTTGTTGTCGGAAGATGACTACATCGCCAAGATCGAAGAGTACGGCGATGACTTCACCGCATTCATGGGTGCTGAAGGTGTGCGTGCTTTGCTGCGTGCGTTGGACGTTCCTTCTGAAGTCGAGAAGATCCGCGCTGAATTGGAAGCCACTAGCTCCGAGACCAAGATCAAGAAATACGCAAAACGCCTGAAGGTGTTGGAAGCGTTCATGCAGTCTGGCATCAAGCCTGACTGGATGGTGATGGAAGTGTTGCCTG